>JAFDHQ010000203.1 GCA_019308685.1 Deltaproteobacteria bacterium | reverse complement strand
CCTGCCGCGTTAGGAGAATTTCTTAAATCAGAAAAACTTTATCCGAGCGATCCTTTTCTTCAAAATGATCTGGGCCTTACTTACATGGCCATGGGAAAAATGGATCTTGCCGTCAAACATTTCCAAAAGGCCATTGAAATTAAGCCCGATTACGCTCCTGCCATAAATAACCTAGGCACCGCCTATCTGAACAAGAAAGAATGGGATGCAGCCATCAGATATTTCAAGAAGGTTAGCGAAAACCTTCTGTATGCGACGCCTCATTTTGCCTTTTCTAATCTGGGATGGGCCTACTACAACAAGAAAGAGTATGAGCTTGCTGAAAAATTCTATCTTAAGGCCCTTGAAATTAATCCCGAGTTTATCACTGCGCGGGTCGGTCTCGGCAAGACGTATACTGCGATGGGCAGGAGTTCAGAAGCGGTCACCACACTTGAAAAAGCGGTTCAAGATTATCCGCGTTTGGGTCAATTATATTTCGATCTGGCCCAAGCCTACACTTTATCGGGTGAATATGAAAAGGCTCTTGAAGCTTATGAAAAAGTGGCTGAATTTTCTCCGGACAGTGCCCTTTCCCGGGAAGCGGAAAGAGAAGCTCGAAAAATAATGAGATTTCGGAAGTGAAAAATTTTACATCTGGGTTTTTATATTGCGTTGTTCAAGCTGAACGATTCTGGGAGTAATAAAAATCAGCAGCTCGTCCAGCTGGTCTTCTTTGGAATTTGTTTTAAAGAGCCACCCGAGAACCGGTATTTTCATCAGTCCCGGAATCCCGCTTTCATCTCTGTCTGTTCTCGTCTTGCGAATACCGCCGATGATCACCGTATCCCCGTCATTGACCAAAAGTTCGGTATTGGCTTCCTTGGTGGTAAATGACAACTCATTATTAATAACCGCACCGACTTCATTATTTTTTACTGAAATTTCCATCGTAATGCGGTCATCAGGGGTAACATGTGGCGTAACTTCCAGCTCAAGAGCAATGTCTTCTAGCTCAACGGTCGTATTTCCATCCGCATCCAGCTTGGTATACGGGTATCTTAAACCCTGTATGATACTCGCCTTTGTATTGTCGAGTGCTAAAATTTTAGGGGTTGAAATTATCTTTACCTGTCCCTCACTTTCAGCGGCCTCTATGGTGGCCCCCAAGGTCCATGGCGAGCCGGTGAGCTTGTTGAAATTAATGCCCAAACTTCCGAGGCTGGATACCGGCGGATTGGTTGCCGTAAAGGAAAAATCACGGGTATATTTGCTGCCAACCGGACCATAAGTTCCTGACAGGGTGACGCCAAGCTCCCTTGAAAAGTTATTGCTGGCTTCGACAATTCTGGCTTCGATGAGAACCTGTGGGGTTACCCGGTCAAGTTTTTGAACGATTTCCTTGGCCCGTTTAATGGATCGTGCCACATCCGACATGACAATCATGTTGTTTGTTTTATCAATGCTAACCTTGCCACGTTCGGGGTTGAATTTACTATTTCCCTGATCATTCGTAAATTTTCCGTCTTCCACAAGATGTTTGCCGATATCAATGGCATCAACATAGGAGATACGCATAAATACGGTGATCAGTTCTTCCTGATTTTCTGCTTCCCGCTTTGCTGACAATTTTTCTTTTCTTTCCTCTTCCTCCTGTGCCAGAGTTTTAAGGGTAGCCACCCGTATGATGCCTTCTTCATATACCAAACCCAGCTTGTTCATCTTCAGGACCAAAGCCAGAACCTGGTCCCACGGTATGGGTTTTTCAAGGCTCAACGTAACCTCACCGGTTACATCCTTGTCAATGGCAAAGTTTTCTCCGCTGACTTCCCGTATAATTCGAAATACGTTTTTAATATTGGTTCTAAAAAAATCAACCGCGATTTTTTCCCCAATATATTTCTTTTCACTCTCCGTTCGATAAAAATTCAAAGATTTTCTTATACCCGTAACGGCATCGGTGGCTTTTTGGCGCTCGGTATCATAAGCAGCACCCAAAGAGGCTTTTTCTGGTTTTGCTCCTGTAGGAGCAACCGGCTGGGTCATCACCTTTTTCCATGGTGGAAGCTTGGCTTTATCAAAAGGCCTGGGAGATATTGAAGACGCTTCAAAATGGAGCAACAGAAGACTATCCGTCTGTTCCACAAAATAGGGTACGGATTCTCGCAATTCAATGGTAACCAGAGAAGTCTCTTTCATGGCCAGTGTCTGAACCGGTGTGATACGATCAACAGCGCTGTGAAACCGTGTGGTCACCAATGGACGCTGGCGATATTCCGGAAGTCTTGTATTATAAAGGCGAAGCAGGAGTTTTTTATCATCGATTTTTTTTAAGTCGTATTTGATCGGTATTGTAGTCCCGATAATAATTGTTGATTTGCCGCCTTCTTCCCCTGAAAAATCTATCCGGTTAATCCAGGCGGGTTTGTCTTTTTTAATTTGAGGGGTAACCGTTTTATTGACCGTGGTTTTGGCATCTAATTTTTTCTGTTCAGACGCGGCCGGCTGTTCCTTGGCATTTTGCGATGTATCGCTCGATGTTTCTTTGATCTTTAATTTCGCATCGGTAGAAACCGAAACTCCGGATTCTTTATTGAATGATATTTTAAGACCCGTATCTTCTCTGGTTACTTCATAAGAAGCATCTTTTTTTAATAATATTTCAACACGGGATGTATGCCCTTTGGTTGTTAATTCAGAAGCATTGATTGAACTTACAATGTCACTGTCCGGCACATAGGAAGTATTGATATCGCCCAGAACCGTCTTAGGGAAATAAAGTAAAACCCCCAGGGGGAAAGTTTGTTTAACCGATGTATAGGTAAGCAGCCGGTCCCCTCTGATCCAGATAGTAGAAGATGTTAAATCCTCGCTGGCACTTATGCCGGTTATATGCTTGGGCTCAGAAGCATGGCCTGCATCCTTTTTTGTTTCTTTAACCGCCATGGTGTTAGACGCACACCCGGCCAAAACCGCCATCAACATTCCCAAAAAGAAGACAATAGCTCCAATCTTTGACCATCTTTTGATGTTACCATTCATGTTATTCTTCTCCAGGAGGTTTCAATTCTATTTCTTTTTTACGGACAGAAATTTTGCCGTAAATATCTTCAACCTCTTCCTCAACAATGATTTTATTCGGTAATATATTTATTACCCTGCCTGCGTTTGTCCCGATGTAAGTTCCTTTCTTTACTATGTACCCCTTCCCCGAATCCTCTTCAACCAGGGCTTTGTTTCCGCTCGGAGCGCGTAATATTGCGACAAGTTTAAGCTGGCTTAAATCGAGTTTTTCAAGGGGTGTGAGCAGCCTGCGCCGAACTGCTTTTCTATGCTTCACCGGTAAGGCCACGGATTTTTCTCTGATCAATGGTTTAAATGGATCCAGTTTTCCTTTGGAGTTGTAAAAGTTGTTTATTTCGGACGGTTCGATTTTTTCGATCGTCTTGGATACCGAAGCCATCCGTTTTTCTTTTAAATCACCAATCTTGCCCTTTGAAATATCGGGTGAAATTTTTGAGACGGATTTTGGGGTATCGGCTTTTTGGGACAGTTGACGTTCCGACGCATCCTTTTTATCAATAATGATCTTTTTAGTGATCTTCCTGGACTTCGAGGGCGGCTCAGCTTTTTTATCACAACCCACCCAAAGGGAAAATATACAGATGAAACAGATGAAAGTACCGATTATAACTATTTTATTATCCATGACTCAGGGTTTTATTTCTTCTTTTTTTTCTTATCCTTTGTTTCGGGCTTCGTTTCCACAAACCGATAAGTAACAGCGGTGCATTTTGTGCCCAGTTGATTACTTTCTTTTGTTGCGGTCATCTTAATGTTGTCTATATTAAC
>JAFDHQ010000202.1 GCA_019308685.1 Deltaproteobacteria bacterium | reverse complement strand
TCAAAATTTAGCAAACGGTCTTCCTCACAAAATAGATGCTCTGGTAACCGATATCCGAAACTTACAGAAAAACTACAAGCTAATTACAGATGCCCTGATAATCCAGGCAGAGCAATGGGCCCGGTCTTCTTTAATCGCCTATGAGGTTGGCAAGGTAAACTTCAACACCATGATCAATGCCCAAATTCGGTTGCTCCGCTTCGAACTTCAATCAGAGAATTACTTGTTCAGCCTCTATAAAAAACGTACAGAACTTGAAGAGGTTTTGGGCGCCCCGCTTTTGTCTCAGAATTTTGGTGACAATGTATCTCATTTGCAAAAGGAAAAAACATCATGAAACGATTTATAAAACGATCCATTACTCTGGTAACCCTTGGTTTTATCGGTGTTTTGACAATCTTGATCACCTGGACTGGCTTTGACATGAACCACACCGGCAAACCGAAATTAACGGTTACAAAAGCACTGGCTTCGGAAAAGGGACTAAAAGCAGGAATGATTGATCCTAAAACCGGTAAAAAGATCAAATACTGGGCCGCTCCCATGGATCCGGCGTATATTCGAAACCAACCGGGAAAATCTCCTATGGGAATGGACCTGGTGCCGGTTTACGAGGAAGAAGGCGAAGACAAGGAACCGGCTTCAACCATCCGCATCGATCCGGTGACCATTCAAAATATGGGTGTTCGTCTGGGACGCGTAACACGCAAACCCCTGGTCAAATATATCCGAACGTTTGGCAACATTACCTACGATGAAAGACGTATCTATACGGTCAATACCAAGTTCAACGGATGGATTGAAAAACTGTATGTGAATTTTGTCGGTGAAACGGTGAAAAAAGGTCAACCGCTTTTTGATATTTATAGTCCGGAACTGGTAACGGCCCAGGAGGAATATCTTCTGGCCCTTCAGCAGAAGAAAAACCTAAAAGATAGTTCCTATGACAGCATCCGCGAAGGGGCTCAGCGCTTGTTAAAGGCCTCCTATACCCGACTGAGATACTGGGACCTGAGCGACAGGCAGATAAAGAAAATTGAAAATACCGGTAGCGTCCAAAAGACTCTAACTATCTATTCTCCGGCAAGGGGCGTGGTCATCAAGAAGAACGCGTTTCAGGGTCACTATGTAAAAGCAGGCGAACACCAGTATGAAATCGCCGATCTTTCAAATGTGTGGGTGGATGTGGACATTTATGAGTACGAGCTTCCCTGGATTCGAAATGGAATGTCTGCCAAGATGGAACTTTCCTATATCCCGGGTAAAATTTTTAAAGGTAAAGTTCTGTATGTCTATCCTTTTCTTACGGCCAAGACTCGCACGGCCAGGCTCAGATTGGAATTTCCCAATCCAGATTTTCAGCTAAAGCCAAATATGTATGCCAATGTGAATCTGGAGTCTGCCGTTGCTAAAGATAGCCTGGTCATCCCCCAGGAAGCGGTCATTGACAGCGGCGTTCGAAAGGTTGTTTTTGTGGCCCTTGGCAAGGGCAAATTCCAGCCCCGGGAAGTCAAGCTTGGGGTAGAAGGAAATGACAATGAGTTTCAGGTATTAGAAGGCCTTAAAGAAAATGAACAGATTGTGATTTCCGCCCAGTTCATGCTCGATTCGGAAAGCCGTCTGCGCGAGGCCATTCAAAAAATGTTGGAAGTCCGGCAGCAAAGTCCAACTCCGAATTCTTCCGGATCAATAAAAATGGAAGCAGATGATCTTAATATGTCAGATATGAAGATGGACGAGAAGACTGAAACTTCGAAAACCCATCAAAAGTAGTTCATACAAGGATATTGACATGCTTGGATTGATTTTTACAACCCTAATTGAGCGTAAACAAAACGGGAAAAATATTTTATGTGTTTGATTTATTATGCATTTTAGAGGATTCAGATCCATTTTCACAAGTTTCCTATAAATGAGATATGGATATAATAAAAAATCCCATTTTGTTTACCCGTTGGGAAAGCCGATGACACCCCATCTTCTTCGTTATCAAGGGCTCGCAGTAGACGACTACGACTTCGCCCTTGATGCCTCAAATCTGGGGCATCCTCGACTTTCGCTCAGTTAGGGTGCAAATCTTAAGACCAGAAAGAGGGATCTGAAATGATAGAAAAAATAATAGAATTATCCATAAAAAATAAGTTTCTGGTAATCTTGATGACGATTTTTATCATTGCGGCAGGCATCTATTCGATGTTGAAAATACCGCTGGATGCCATTCCGGATCTTTCCGACGTGCAGGTCATTATCCTGACCGAATATCCGGGTCAGGCTCCTCAGGTGGTGGAGGACCAGATTACCTATCCCTTGACCACTGCTATGCTATCGGTCCCCTTTGCCAAGGTCGTCCGGGGATATTCGTTTTTCGGTATTTCGTTTGTTTATATCATTTTTGAGGACGGCACTGACCTGTATTGGGCTCGAAGCCGCGTTATGGAGTATCTGAATTATGTATCCGGACGCCTTCCTCGAGGGGTAACCCCTTCTTTGGGACCGGATGCCACCGGTGTGGGATGGATCTACGAATATACTCTGGGGAGCGATAAGCATGATCTGGCCCAACTGCGATCCATTCAGGACTGGTTTTTGCGATATGAACTCGCCAGCGTACCAGGGGTTGCCGAAGTCGCCTCTATCGGCGGCTATGTTAAGCAGTACCAGGTGATTGTGGATCCGAATAAGCTGGTGGCATTCAATATACCCTTACAGAAGGTAAAAATGGCCATCCAGCGCAGCAATAATGATGTAGGCGGCAAGCTGGTAGAGATGGGTGAAACCGAATTTATGATACGGGGGCTGGGCTACATTAAAAGTGTTGAGGATCTTTACTCAATACCCCTTGCTGTCAATAAACGTGGCACGCCTGTTTTATTGCGAAATATTGCCACCATTAAAATCGGTCCCGAACTCCGGCGCGGCATTGCCGATTCCAACGGAACCGCTGAGGTGGTGGGAGGTGTCGTCATCATGCGCTACGGCGAAAACGCCCTTCAGGTTATTAAAAATGTCAAGAATAGGATTGAAGAGCTAAAGTCAGGGTTACCGGAAGGTGTGCGTCTAAAGACAGTGTATGACCGATCGTCTCTAATCCTGAGGGCGGTGGATAATCTAAGAAAAACCCTCTTTGAAGAAGGCCTTGTGGTGGCGATTGTCTGCATCATTTTCCTGCTTCACATCAGAAGTGGGCTGGTCATCGTTTTTACCCTTCCTGTGGCCGTGCTGATCAGCTTTACCCTAATGGAAAGACAAGGCCTCAATGCAAACATCATGAGCCTGGGGGGAATTGCCATCGCGATTGGGGCCATGGTGGATGCCGCCATTGTCATGATTGAAAATACCCACAAGCATATCGAACACCAAGGCGGTGAAAAACCACACTGGGATTTGATTCGTGATGCAGCCAAGGAAGTAGGACCGGCCGTTTTCTTCTCTTTACTGATTATCGCCGTCAGCTTCCTGCCGGTATTTACCCTGGAAGCCCAAGAGGGACGGCTTTTTAGGCCCCTGGCCTTTACCAAAACCTATGCCATGCTGGGAGCTTCTTTTTTGGCTATTACAATCGTCCCTGTACTCATGGGGTATATGGTCCGGGGAAAGATCCGGCCTGAGCATAAAAACCCGGTTAACCGATTTCTCATATGGATCTACCGCCCGGTGATTAAGCTGGTGTTGAAAGCAAAGATTCTAGTGGTTCTGCTGGCCGTGGTGGTTCTTGCTGTGACCTATATCCCCTGGAAGCGCATCGGCTCGGAGTTTATGCCGCCGTTGAATGAAGGCGACTTACTGTATATGCCGACGACCCTTCCGGGAATTTCGGTAACAAAAGCAAAGGAATTGCTCCAGCAGACAGACCGCATTATTGCCAGTTTTCCAGAGGTCCACCATGTTTTTGGAAAGATT
>JAFDHQ010000201.1 GCA_019308685.1 Deltaproteobacteria bacterium | reverse complement strand
CATTCATGCGTTTGACAACATCTTGGATATCATTGTCGTACGCCCGGTCATCAAGGTGGCAATGACTGTCAAATAATTTCATTATCGTAGGGGTTGATTTCTTAGTAACTAATTTATATCTCTGGAAATTTATAACTTTTTGAAATTAAATTCTTTTTATAGTTCTTGGCTTATGCCATCAGAATGGAATAATGGTATGTCCCGTCTACATATCAAACTCAAGAGGGGTTACCGTCTTAATGAGATCCAGTTCATGCATTTTTTCAATAAGATCCGGAGGAATTGACACATTGGTTTTGAGGAAAATGATGTTCATCTCCCCGCCTTCTTCCTGCCCGACCTGCATCTGGTCTATGTTAATATTATGTTTACCCAGAAGCGTTGCAAAACTTCCGATGGCACCCGGCTTGTCATAATTATATATCAGTGAAATATGGCCGTTTGGAATTAACTCGAGCCGGAAATTATTAATTTTTACGATCCGGAGCTCATTTTTTCCGAATATGGTTCCTGTTACCGTGTTTGTCATTTCAGTGGTAATGACCCGTACCGTAATCAGGTTGATATATTCCCCGGAATCATCGCTGGTTGTTTCCGTAACCTTTATCCCTCTGTCCTTGGCAAGGACTTGCGCATTGACAAAATTCACATCATCTTTGACCACATGGGTCAGCAACCCCCTTAAAACCGCTATGGAAACCGGAGACAAATCAAGCTCTTTGAAATCACCGGCATATTCAATGACGACTTCTTTTAAAGCGCCTTTGGTGAGTTGAGCCTGGAGACTTCCCATCTGATTTGCCAGTGTCAATAACGGGCCCAGTTTTTTAAGAAGATCACCGGTGACAGACGGAACATTAACGGCATTTAAGACGGTGTCGTTCTTCAAATAGTCAATGATCTGGCCGGCGATGTCCACCGCCACCTTGGTCTGAGCTTCCTGTGTTGAAGCTCCTAGATGAGGCGTACAGATCAAATGATCACAATCAAAAAGCCGGCAAATTCCCGGAGGTTCTTTTTCGAATACATCCAGTGCCGCTCCGGCGACTTTGCCGGACTTCAGGGCGTCATAAAGATCATCTTCATCAACGATACCGCCGCGAGCACAATTTACTATCATTACGCCGTCCTTCATCTGATCAAAAGCTTCCTTGTTGATCAAACCCACGGTGCTTTTTAGCTTTGGAATATGAACCGTTATATAATCAGACTTACGGTATAACTCTTCCAGGGAAACACTTTCAAAACCGGCCTTTTCAATCTGTTCCGGCGTGACAAATGGATCATGAACAATGACCTGCATCTTTAGCCCCCGGGCGCGATCCGCAACAATGGAACCGATTTTACCAAAACCAATCACCCCGATGATCTTGTTGTATATCTCTCTGCCTTGAAGTTTCTTTTTATCCCACCTTCCGGCCTTCAATGACGACGTCCCTTCAGGTATATTGCGTGACAAAGAGAGTATCATGGCAATAGCATGTTCGGCGGTTGTTATAACATTACCCCCCGGCGTGTTCATCACAACAACACCATGTTTCGTAGCCGCCGGTATATCGACATTATCAAGACCGATTCCGGCACGTCCCACAACTTTCAATCGAGTTGCCGATTCCAGAAGATCCTCGGTTACTTTTGTGGCACTTCTGATGACCAGAGCATCATAATCTCCGATGATACTTTTAAGCTCTTCAGGAGTAAGTCCTGTATTTACATCAACTTCAATTCCCTCTTCATTCTCAAACATTTTGATACCCGCTTCCCCCAGATTATCGCTGACCAATACTTTCATGCCTTTCCTCCTGAAAAAATATTCACCTTTTACGAGATCATCAAAAATAAACGAGTATTATATTTATTTTTTTTTTATATTCAACCTATAATTTCATATTCTGGTTCATGTCCGACATAAATTGTCCCGAAACCTTGAGCCTCTGAATCTCAGGCCACCAATGTTTACTGGAAAAGATGAACATCGAACATCGAACGTCCAACATCCAATGCTGAATGAAAGACAAAAACAAGGGCAAGAATGATATAAAAAGAAGTTAGCGCTTATGATCTACAACTTTGAGCCGTGGGCCTCTGAACCCAAGCTATACTATAGATTCAAGTTTCTGTTGGTATGCTGATGCTTTTTCAAAATCGTTCAACTCATGGTAACAGTTGACAATAAATCCGAGGCATTGTCTTGAATGTTGAAATTTTAGAAAAAATGAGAGTGCTGTTTCAAAAGCACCCAAATTCATGTGGCTGATCCCCAGACACAGGTTGAGCGGCTCATTCTCAGGAAAATATTCCACGCCCTTTGAAAGAATGTTAATCGATTCATGATAGGCTCTTTTCTTTTGATGTAAGATGCCCAGTCCCAGGAAAGCGCGCGGATCGGGATGGTATTTCAACGCTTTTGAGTATAACTTTTCAGCAATTTTATCTTTACCTTTTATCTCTTCATTTAATGAATAATCTCCATGATCAAAGGTCATTCCAAGCCGGGAGCAAAAATCGGCATGCATGGGATAAAATTCCTTTTTATCGATGAACTCAATGGCGTCTACAATTGAAGGAAGGAATTCATAATATGTGGTTCTTAATCTTTTTCCAAAAGAGATGACATCTTCTCGTGACAATTTAGCATCTGTTTCAAAGTACTTGATATCTTCAATACGATTTAACCATATATCCTCAGATACATTAAATTTTTTCTTATATTCGGAATAGAGTGCGGTTCCCGGAAACAGAGAAAGGACAAAAGAATGAATAACCAGAGGGTTGATCCTTTTAATCAAATCGATACTCTCCTGAATGGTTTCACTGGTTTCTCCGGGAGAGCCATAAATAAAATAGGCCCGTGGTAAAATGCTGTACTTTAAAGTGTCGGCGAATGTGTTCTCGATCTCACGGGTTGTGATTTTTTTGTTCAGATAAGCCCGAATTTTTTCAGAACCGCTTTCTATCCCATAACTGATTTGAATGCAGCCGGCTCTTCTCATCCAGGAAAGGACCTCTTCACTCATATAATTGACCCGGGATATGGCATTCCAAGCGATCCTAAGATTTTTTTCAAGGATTTTTTTACAAATTTCGATCACACGTTTTTTGTTGACGCTGAAGGTGTCATCCGAAAAATAAAAAAAATGGATACCCTTTTTATAAAGGAGTTCGAGTTCTTCAACAAAATAGTCGACCGAATGAAACCTGACTTTATGGCCCCAAAATTTGGGTGAACCGCAAAATGTACATTTTCCCGGACAACCCCGGGTTAAAGACAAATGTTGGTACTCAAAGTATTTGGCCGGAACCGGAAGCTGATCAAGATCTCGAATATATTCTGGAGGTTTTGTCCGGACAACCTTGCCCTCTTTTCTGAAAGCAATTCCTTTGATATTTCCTATGTGTTCATCTTCTCCTTTTTCAAGCCACCTGACCAGATTTAAGAATGTGTATTCACCCTCGCCCATAACCACAAAATCGATTTCCGGGAAATGGGTTAAGAAATGTTTCCATAAAAAGGTGGCACTGACTCCCCCAAAAACAATTTTCACCTCCGGATCGATCTGTTTGGCGATTCTTGCAATCTCGATGCCTCCCCAACGGTTTGCCTGTAAAATAGAAAACCCGATTACGTCAGGCTTTTTTTCAATCAGGATTTCACTAATTTTCTCAGGTGTTTCATTGATTTTACACCAGTTCAATATCTCGACATCGTAATTATTTTCTTTGAGTACTGCGCCCACGTAGTACATGCCGATGGGCGGAACCACCACATCTTCAGTGTTGATCCGTTCTTCAAGCCAGTATGGATATATAAGCAATATTTTCATTTTTCGCTTTTACTGTTTGGTAACTTATTTATAAATTTTTTGTGCCTGCCCGCCATCGGCTTCGCCTTAGGCGAGGCGGTCGGGTCTTAATGTCTGTCGGCTTCGCCTTAGGCGAGGCGGTCGGGTCTTAATGTCTGGCAATTTCTTCAGACTTCTACGGTGCTCAGGAATATAGTTATGAATTAGTGTCCATCCATAAATCTATATCGGCACAAACCAAGTTTCCAATTCAGAAATGAGCAATTTTTCGCAAGGTCAAGGGAATCAAGGAATTACGCGAAGGCGTACACGTAGTACGCCGCACAAGTGATTCCGCAGATTGACCCCAGAGAAATAGGCTCCGCATTTCACGGGGCAGGCGCAGAAAATTGCGGAAAAGGGCCATTTCTGGATGGAAACTAATTAATCGCTTGAATCTTTATCATAATTTGGTAATAAATTAAATATAACAATAAGTTAAAAATAACATAAAAAAAGAGGAGAATGCCTTATGTTTTTATCCCTTATCCAAAAACGTAGAAGTATACGAAAATACTTGGAAAAGCCTGTAGAGACCGAAAAAATTGATCAGCTCATTGAAGCAGCGCTGCGTTCCCCTTCATCAAGAGGATTTAACCCTTGGGAGTTTATCGTTGTCACGGATAAAAGTTTACTCGAAAAACTTTCAAAAGCAAAACCCCACGGTGCATCATTTTTAAAAAATGCTCCTTTAGGAATCGTTGTCTGCGCAGATCCTGAAAAATGTGATGTATGGGTTGAGGATGCTTCCATTGCTTCCATCTTTATTCACCTGGCGGCAGAGTCGCTGGGGCTCGGAAGCTGCTGGATCCAGATTAGAAAAAGAATGTTTGATCAGAAAAAAACCTCACAAGAGTATATCCGCGATCTTTTAAATATTCCGAAAAAATTAATTGTAGAATCGATTGTCGCCATCGGATACTCCGCTGAGAAAAAACCACCTCACCGCAAGGAAGAGCTGCAATATCAAAAAGTTCATTATGGTGTGTACGGCAATTGATTCATTGACATAGAACCTAAAATATGATCAATTCATTATTCTTTTGAGATCATAACTATTGATAACTTATCAAAAAGTCTAATTCATCAAGGACGAGCTTGCCCTGAACAAGGATGAAAGAAAGGGGGAAAAATGGAAAAAATATTAATTGTCGGATGTCAGAATACCATGGATAACGTTTGTATAGCATGTTCCCGATGTATGGTTGCTTTTAACAGAAGAGAGGGAGCATTTAGTCGATATAAAGATCAAGATGCTGAACTTATAGGTATTTTAAATTGTGGAGGATGTCCTGGAGTCAGTGTGGTGACAAGACTCGCTCAGATGGCATGTTGGAATGAAAAAAATGGCGAAAAAGCAACGAAAATTCACATAGCAGCCTGCATACTTGATCATTGTCCTGAAAAAGAGACAATCATCGAAAAAATTAAGGCTAAAACAGCGATAGAAGTCATTGAAGGAGCTCATGAGTACAAACCGGAAGGTTTATTTGCATAAAAAGTAAAAATCAGTCATATTCAATAAGCGTTCACCGGGGCCATTACTAAATTATTCCAATTGGAGCCTATCCCTATAGGTTCGCTCAAAAATAAATTTGCAGAATTGGCGCTTAGATTTAGGTCAGATTTGGTTGCTGCGATTGAGTGAATCCACAGGAATAGCTAGCTGTTTTGAGGATTTCGCGATTGAGCAGCGGCCAAATATAGCCTGAAGCTGGGATGCGAAAATGTGAAGTTATTTTTGACCGAGCCCTAAGTTCGGCAGTATAACAATCTTAAATTTTCAAGAGAAAATAATGAAAAACAGGACAGTTAAGGTGGGGCGGAATGATCCTTGTCCGTGCGGAAGCGGGCTGAAATATAAAAAATGCTGTCTTGGCAAATCAAAGCCGGACTCTGATAACCTCAAGGCGTCTTATGCTAAAAAATACAGAATTCGACTTAAACAGGCAGCGGATATTCAAGGCATCAGGAACGCCGGTCGTCTTGTTATAGACACGCTTGACCTGGTAGAGTCTGAAATAAGGCCTGGAATTAGGACTGATGAAATTAACACCCTTGTTCATGAATACACGATTAAACATGGCGCCATTCCTGCGCCTTTGAACTATCGGGGATTTCCGAAAAGCGTTTGCGTCTCCATAAATGAAGTAATCTGTCACGGCATCCCCGGCGAACGGGTTTTGAAGGACGGGGATATCGTCAATGTGGATATCACATCCATTTTGAATAAATATTATGCCGACGCAAGTAAAACCTTTTTCGTGGGCACACCCGGATCCAATGCTCGAAAGATCGTCCGTGTGGCCAAAAAATGCCTCACCCTGGGCATGTCCATGGTTAAACCCGGAAACACTATCGGCGATATCGGATGGGCGATTCAAAAACATGCCGAAAGTCAGGGTTGCTCGGTGGTCAGAGAATTTGTGGGGCACGGGGTAGGGTTCGATTTCCATGAACCTCCTCAGGTTCCCCATTTCGGCCGCAAGGGAGAAGGAATCCGTCTGATTCCGGGGATGGTTTTTACCATTGAACCCATGATTAACCTGGGGGAAAAAGAGCTTGTCATTTTAAAAGATAATTGGACGGCTGTCACTCAAGACCGATCCCTTTCCGCACAGTTTGAACAAACAATTCTCGTTACCGATAATGGTTTTGAAAGCCTGACGCCCTATGATTAACAGGCCGTTTGATATAAAGGCCGTACTTTTCGATTTTGACGGCACCCTGACCAAACCCGGTGCTTTAGATTTTCCCCTTTTAAAAAAAACTATTGGCTGCCCCTCTGACATCCCGGTTCTTGAGTTTATAAACAGCCTGCCGACTTCCCTTGAAAAAGAAGAAACCATCTCTTTACTGGAACGCTTTGAAACCAAAGCTGCAGCTCATTCGAAACCCAACGACGGGGCCGAGTCTTTGATCCATTATCTGCGTTCAAAAGGGCTCGGTATGGGGATAATTACCCGTAACCGTCTTTCAAGCATAGAACGGGCGTTGAAAAATTTCGAAAATATCACGATTTCCTGTTTTGATGTCATTATTTCCAGGAACACGCCTGTCAAACCCAAACCCAGTGGTGACGGAATACGGTTGGCAGCGCAAAAACTGAACCTTGACGTAAAAGAGGTTCTTATGGTGGGCGATTATATTTTTGATATTCAGGCAGGAAAAAGCGCGGGATGTTCTACCCACCCGGAGCAGTCTGGGGCGGCCGTCAACACTCAAGACCTTTTAGTTTTCTTATTTCTTCCCGTGCTTCCTCCCTGCTGTTTGTAGAAATTAACAAGTCCTGGCCCACGACGTAATATCTTTCCTGGAGTTCTAAAATTCTCAGTCCTCCTGAGGTATCGATATCTACACATAACTTCGCAGAATTGGCGCTCAGATTTGGTCCAGATTTGGCTGATCCGAAAGAGCAAAACCACAGGAATAGCGAGCTATTTCGAGGATTTTGCGAGTGAGGTATCAGCCAAATCTGGGCTGAAGCTGAACTCATGAAGGGTTCGTTTTATTTTGACACTCGGATTGAAAGACGAACGACTTTTCTTAATATTTACAAGCCAGCTCATACCCTGCTCGTACAGCCGTAAAAGTATCTTTTACGTTATCTGCATCGCCGATAATTTCTATATTTGCAATTGACTTTTTAATTCCATCATCCGGTTCCGGCGCGGAAAGCATTCCGGAAGCCAGAATAACACTCTGGAAAGGCTCCAGAGACAATATTTCCCCATCCTTTTCCATTTCAACGCTGTCTGCTTTAAACGCTTTAACCGCTGTTTGAGGCATCAGGGTCACCTTTTCCAATTGCTCAATCCTCACCAAGGCCAATTTCTTTGTAATCGCCTCCATGGCACCGCCCAGTTGATCGATAATCTCTACGGCCACCACATCATACCCTTCTTTCCCCAATTTTTCAGTAATCTCAAGCCCGACCTGGCCCACTCCGATGACCAAAATCCTCGGCCCTTTTACCTTCTTTTCTTCCCGATAATAATCCATGCATGTCATGACATGCTGATTATCAAGGCCTTTGATCTTCGGGATATTTTGAACCGCTCCCACAGCCCATACTAAAAGATCGGGCTGAATTTCTTTTATCAAGGCTTCATCAACGGCCCGGTTCATAAGTATAGAAATCTCGCTGGATCTCACAGAGCGTTTAATAGAGTCCAACCCCTCTTTCATTTTTTCTTTTCCCGGGGCCTGCCATGCCAGGGCGAATTGTCCACCCAAATGACCTGTTTTTTCGGCTAAGGTAACTTTATGATCCCGCCGGCTCATGTAAAGTGCTGCACTCATTCCAGCAGGGCCGCCTCCCGCGATAAGGACATTCATAGGGTTGGATGTGGGGGAAAGCTCCGGCAGACCGATCTCCGGGTTTAGATTGCAGCCCAAAGGCTCTCCGCTTTTCATTCGATGAAGGCATCCCTGAAGGCAATAGCCGCAATATATGATTTCCTCATCCCTACCGTTTTTCCATTTCTCTATTAAATCCGGATCTGCGAGGAGGGGCCGACCTAACGCCACAAGGTCGGCAAGGCCCTGATCCAGAAGTTTGATTAATTTCTCTTTTCTGCCCATTCTGCCGGCCACAATCACGGAAAGTGAGGTATGCTCACGCACCCAGGACAGGGCATCTATTTGAGGCTTTTCCGGGAGGCTGGTATGATGAAAATACCATGGGGGGCTGAAGCAGGCATTACCCATGCCCACGTGTATGGCTTTGATTCCCATTTCTTCCGCCAATTTCAGCAAGGGCAGAAGGTCTTCCTGCCTGATGCCGAACTCCGGCGACATTTCATTACCGGAGATCCGAAGGATGCAGGGAATATCAGGAGCGCCTTGTTTTATTGCTGAAAGCGCTTCTCTTGCAAAAAGGGACCGGTCCCGTCCATAACGATCTTCTCTCTTGTTCAATTTTCCGTTTAAAAATTGTGAGATGAGAAAACCGTGCCCTCCCTGAACTTCTATAATGTCAAATCCGGCTTGATTTGCTTTTTGTGCAGCAGATTCGTAACCGTCAAGGATTGAATGGATCTCTTGCTCGGTGAGCGCTTCCGAAACGTTTCCCTGTCTGGCAACACATGTCATCACCGAAGGTGCCTTGGGTGGGCCGCCGATGATCTTGGGATTGGATGCCGCACCGCCATGATTCAGATGAAGGCAGGCCAGCCGATCTTCATCATGTATAACGTCAGCAATCTTACGAAGTTCTCCAACGTTTTCCGGAAAATGTATACAGGGTTGCTTGGGGTGTTCCCTGCCGTCAGCAGTAACCGAAACGGGCTCGGTAATAACCACCCCCGGACCGTTTTTCGCAATCTGTCGGTAAAAGGTTGTCTGGTGATCCGTTACTGTACCGTCAGGTTTGCCGCGACCTATTTTGACCGGTGGAAAAACAAACCTATTGACAAGACGTCCTTTATTCCATCAAACTTCACATCGTTGTCAAAAACCAAAGGCAAAAAGCACACCCCCAACGGCCAGTCCGAAAACAAGATTAAAAACCTTGATCAGCACAGAATCTTTAAGACTGTATGACAATAGGGGCAGCATACCGTGTCCGTCCTGTACAAACGATGTTGTGAGTAGCACGGAAAACGGTACGAGTTCTTGTGCATACATCATCACAAATATGAGATGGGGTCCGGATTCCGGAATCATGCCGATGAGCGCCCCGATCACCAATACCCAGAGCATATGGTCATGGATAAAAGTGTTTAGGTTCAAAAAGGCCATGCCCCAATGCACAAAAAGAAGGGCGCCAAATGTCCACAAGAAGATGCGAGAAAGGTGCTTTTTTATAATATGGCCCCAGATATGGTACTCAAGATAATGTTCGGGGCAAATCATAACGATGAGCAATGTGCACAGTGAAAGAGACATAAAGGTAATGCGTTTCCAGTCCCATGTGGGTGAGCCGAGCGTTCCCGTTGTGATAAATATCAGGAACGAGGTTATCAGCACAAGTAGAAGGAATCTGTTAAAGGAAAGTGACTGAAAATTTTCGATAAAATTGGTGGGTCTAAAGATGTCGTGGATCTTTTCCTGAACCGTCTTACCGGGCAGACATTCTTCACAATACACATCAATGCATGATTCGCAAGGGGTAATCCCTAAAATAAGGATAATCCTATCACTTATCCAGGCAAAAGCGATTCCGAGTATAAACAGCAATCCGAAAAGAGCCAGAGCCGTACCCGGAAATTGTGCAAGCATTACAAATGCCTCATCTCCGGACGTGGCGATCATTCCACCCACTATG
Organism: Deltaproteobacteria bacterium; assembly: GCA_019308685.1. Classification (GTDB taxonomy): domain Bacteria; phylum Desulfobacterota; class Desulfobacteria; order Desulfobacterales; family UBA11574; genus S5133MH16. Next base: position 972 of record JAFDHQ010000201.1, on the reverse strand, counting down.
GCACCAAAAGAAATCATGCCATGGACATAAAGGCTGACATTCATAAATGCGCCCAGACAACCAGGGGTAGACCCCAGAAAAGACGCCAGGGTATATTGTCTCCAGCGTCCTCCTTTGATAAGGTCTGACATGCGTCTTTGACTGGCCATATCAATAAAATCGACCAGAAGCATCATCACAAACACAAAGAAGCTGATCATTAAAGCGTGTTTGAAGATAGACATTAGTTCCATAATGTTGTGCCTATAACCGTTGATTGTATTGTTTGAGTCAGTGAGTAAGATATTTTCGTATCAAACGTATCTTACTTATTTTTTCTTGACTGCTTGATCATATAGTCATTAACTGCATCCTGAAGGGCCTCCACAGATAAAAAGGCACAATGTTTGTCTTCTTCGGGAAAAGTTCCTAATTTTTTTAGAATAGATTCTCCGGTAATATCCACAATCTCATCCGGGGTCTTTCCAAGGGCCATCTCGGCCGCAAATGAGCCACACACAGCACTGGAGCCACAACCATCGGTTTGAAATAATGCCTGTTTGACTCTCTCATTTTCAAATTTCAAAAACATCTGTATGGTATCACCGCATGAACCTGTAATACGACCATATCCATCGGGATTATCCATGGTACCCATATACAGAGGCTTGAGCCACCTTTGAAACGCAACCTCTCCATAGTCTTCTCTTGTCTGCTCAAAAATCTGTTTCTGTAAATCTTCAACAAAATTATCAAAATCCTTACTCATCAGCGTTTCCTCATTTTTTCTCTAGATCTTTGATCCTGGCTTGAAGGGCTTGCATCTGTCTAAACAAGTCGTTTGCCTGATCCTTGAGTTGTTTCAATTCTTCTTCTCGGGATTTGCTACCGTACACAATTTATAACACTTTGAATAAAAAGTAAAATTTAACATTATTACGTGCATTCCGTAAGTTTGGAACAATGTAAGTCATTAGTCATTGATCAGTCATT
>JAFDHQ010000025.1 GCA_019308685.1 Deltaproteobacteria bacterium | reverse complement strand
AGAGACGAACTCGATTTATTAATGCAGGAAGGATATTCACTTCTTCATAAAAACAAAACAGCGAAAGCATGCAATCTATGGTTGGAATTATGGAGCAAATTGAAAATTAGATTTCAGCAGGAATTTAAAAATGTAAAAGAAGCGGAAACTATATTTTCCGGAGAAGAGCTTGTCTATAATTGGTGCCAGGACTTTGAGGCCGAGCTTGGAAACGCAGCCATAGACGACCCATTATATTATCAGATAAGAATAGAATATTGTAACGATTTCTGTTCAATATTTCCTGAATCAGACAGCTTGTTAATACACAACATGAAAAGAGCGATTGCAGAATCCCATTTTGCCTTGGGTGATATTTCCAAAGGTGATGAATGTTTTACGGCCCTGATTGATGAATATCCAAAAAATATTTGGGGGTATATAGGTTGGGGGGATATGTATCTTTGGCCAATGAAAAAAGATACAAAACCTGACTATGAAAAAGCTGAAAATATCTATAAAATGGCTATAGGTATGGAATTAGAAGATGAATCCGATTTAATCGACAGGCTTAAAGAGTTAAAAATCAAAAGGGAGAAAGCTGAGAAGAGCGAAAAGAAATAAACTCCAGCCTTCGGGCAGGGTTTGACTGCCGGCAGTTTGCCGAAGGCCCGATGGTTTTCATTTGTCGGCGTTTCAGCGGCTAATGAAAAATGATCATTTTCTCTGCGGCCTCAGCGTCTACGGTTGCCATAACATGCTTCTTTGATTTTGGGAAATTGCGGCAATGTGACGGTTTGGTTTCGTGAATTCTGCATTTGTAAATATTTTTGTTTGGCAGTTTTCGGAGCCACGGGCATCTGGTAGTTTCCTCACCGGTGGTGGGACTGAACCATATATCCGCGAACAGTTCCTCTCCTCCCACCCTCATAATATCGACCCAATCGAGAATGTCCCAACGCTTTTCCTTCCGCCAACGCTGCACATCCTCCATATCAACCGATGTACAGTATGCGTCGTGCAGTTTCAGGCAACAGTGCCCGCACCGGACACACTGATATTTTTCCATTTCCGTTTCAACCCATATACCTTCCTCTCCGTCAGGACCTTTGCCCGGAAAGGTGTTTATCCACATTGTCCATTCATAGACTTGGGCGATCTCATCAATTCTGGATTTTACTTTGGGAATCAGATCGATTGCGAGATTTTTAAAATCATAAGCCGGAATAAATTTTTTAATTTTTTCTCCTTTGGAGTTAAATGAATTTAAGGGTCATGATAAATGGTATTTAGATTAGGAAAAAATTCTTACGCTTCGCCTTCTATTCCAGGGGGATTTCTGCCAAATCAGATACAGGCGCAGCTACGCGGTCATACATATTGGCTTGTATAATCCAATGAGAGGCAAATTTTCATCATGGGTTTTCAAAACTGCCATGAACACTCTCAACGACAGGTTTAAGCAATCAAAAAAAGAAGAACATACCCAAAGCCTCGATGAAAGACTGGAAAAAGGCTTACAAGATTCTGAATCCCTCTGGGAAGGCCCAGAAAACCCTTAAAGCGGCCTATACAATATATTGTGTTGTGTGACCGTAATCCAGTTTTCATAATAAGTGGATTGGTTTTTGGGATACGTGTAACGTATCTGCGGAATTAAAGAATTTTACAGCGTCAACATAAATAGCAGTCGATCGCTCATGTTGAAAATTATTGCTTATTTCGGGTTTGCCTCCGACCCTAAATCTTGTGTTTGTCACTTTCCCCAAATTCCGGTTTTCCGGTCAAGGTTCTGTGCCTGTATCTTGCATCAGCATCAAACCAATTTTATAGATGATTTCGTTCGGAATATTCAATCAGTATTGATTAATGTCCATCCATAAATGGTCTTTTTGCTTGCCTATCCTGCCCAATGGAATTTATTTTTCTTTTTATTCCATAGCTATTTTAGGAATGTTTTCACATCATGAAGAATGGATCCACATCCAGCACCACCTTGACATCCCGGGTACTGATATTTGCTTTTTTATCAAACCATATCTGGTGAAGAAACCGGTGAAGCTGTTTTATGCTCGGGCATTTTAAAAGGATCTGCCACCGGTATTGTTTTGCGATTTTAGGAAGTGAGGCTTCAATGGGGCCCAATATTTCCACGGACTTTAAAAAAGAACGATTGTTTTTTTTCAACGCAAGACAAAAATCCCCGATCGCCTGGGCATGCTGCCGGGTTTTTTCCCTGTCTTTCCCGGATATTCTGAGCTGTACCATCTTCGAAAATGGGGGATAATTCAGGCTCTTTCGGAAACTTATCTCCTGGTTGTAAAAGGTTTCAAAATCCTGCTGTGTTGCAGATAATATGGCGAAATGATTTGGGTTATAAGTCTGAAGGATCACACGGCCGGGTACAGCTCCCCGCCCGGATCTTCCGGCAACCTGGGCTAAAAGCTGAAAGGTTCGTTCCCCGGCTCTAAAATCCGGAAAGTTGAGCGATAGATCCGCACAAATAATACCAACCAGGGTAATGTTGGGAAAGTCATGGCCTTTTGCGACCATCTGAGTTCCCACAAGAATATCTATGGTCTGGTTTCTGAGACCTTTTAGAATTTTAAGAATCGAACCTTTTCGCCGGGTGGTATCTCGATCCATTCTGGCGGTTCTGGCATCCGGGAAAAGAGATATTACGGCAAATTCCAGCTTTTCGGTTCCCATACCCAAGGGAAGAATTTTGCTGGACCCGCAGGACGTGCAGTGTGATGTAGAGACCCGCGAATAACCACAGTAATGACATTTGTATGCATTGACCTTCTGATGCAACGTAAGTGAAATATCACAATTTTTGCATCTTATGGCTTCACCACAGGCCGAGCAAACCGGATAACTGGCAAAGCCACGCCGGTTTAGAAAAAGAAGAACCTGCTCCCCTCGATCAAGAGTTGATTTCATTTCCCGGTGAAGTTCCGGTGTGATGAAGCGCCCAATTCCCCGAACATCCCTGCTTTTGCATAGATCGACTACGGTGATCTCCGGGAGGGGTCGTTTTTCAATCCTGTTTTTTAATGCAAGCGCCTTAAATTTTTTTGTCGTTGTATTATAATAGGACTGTATCGAAGGCGTCGCAGATCCCAGCAAAGCAACACAATCATTAAACTTTGCCCTCACAACGGCAAGATCCCTGGCATTATAACGCAGTCCCCCCTCCTGTTTGTAGGAAGTGTCATGTTCCTCGTCAACGATGATAATGCCAATCTTCGCAAGAGGTGCAAACACGGCGGATCTTGCGCCGATAACAATCGCCGTCTCCCGGCGAACGATTCGCATCCACTGATCATAGCGCTCTCCGGCCGAAAGACCGCTGTGAAGAATAGCTACACACTCTCCAAAACGGGCCCGGAAGCGATGTTCCATCTGGGATATAAGGGCGATCTCAGGAACAAGGACCAGCACGGAATAACCCAGGTGTATGGCTTTTTCAGCAAGCTGCATATACACTTCTGTCTTGCCGCTTCCCGTAATTCCTGCCAAAAGGCAGGTTGTAAATTTCCGGCCAAGGGATTCCGCTACGGTATGGATTACGCTTTTCTGTTCTTTTGTAAGCGTTGGAGCGGTGTCAGGTGCTATGGGTTTGCCGAACGGATCCCGATACACCTTTTTCTGAAAAACCGAAACATACCCGTCACTCTCGAGAGATTTAATTAATCTTGAAGCGGAGGGGACCCGTTCTCGTAATTTCTTAACGGAGATCTCACCAAAAGTATGGATTGCTTCAATAATTTTTTTTCTTGAATCGGAAAGCCGTTGCATGGAAATATCCGGGTTGAGCAATGATACATATCGCTCCATCTTGGGTTTCGTGCCCCCCCCTTTTAGCTTGCGATTGCAAACAATAACCCCCCGGCTTTCCATGGAATGAATTAACGCATGGGGAATGGTCTTATTGAAATTTTTGTTAAGGTCTTTGAAGCGACAAGGTCCGGCCTTCAGCCGCTTTAAGATCTGATTTTCCAACGATAAGGAAGATTTGTTTAAAAGAGCATCTTCCCCTTTTTCCGTAATTGAAATGGTGAAAAAGTCGTAAAGGTTTAAGCCTCCGGGTAGAGCACATTTGATAACATCTCCTATGGGATGCAGATAGTAGTCAGCGGTCCATCTGAAGAACGGAATCATGGATGAAGGGAAAAGCGGCTTTTCATCAAGAATATCCAGGGTTGTTTTTATTCCTTCCCGATCGATATTCTTACCTGAACCCAAAATGTATCCGGTGACCCTGCGCCGGCCAAATGGAACCAGCACCCTTTTTCCCGCGAATACAAGTTCATCAAGAGCGTCCGGAACGCTGTAAGTATAGGTGTTGTATACCGGAAGTGCTATAGCGACTTCTATGTAAGTCAAAGATGATGCCATTTTTTTCAGTTTGTCCTGTTTCGGCTCCTGGTTGCAAATTCTGTGCTTTTTGCGGCAAAACTTTCTTTCTCGCCCCGAAGGTTTACCCTGTTAAATAGTTTTTAATTTCGCTTATTATAATAAATATTCGACGATATTTTTTAACAAAAATCGATCTTGGTTCTCCAATATTTGATGAACTCGTAAAAAGTCCGATTTAGACGGTTTCGTAAAAAGTTCAAATTCAAGGCGTGCAAATTTTGTAATCATGAGGCGTACTTTTCGTGCGTTGAATGATTGCGAAATGCAGCACAACGCAGAAGTTGGACTTTTTACGAAACCGTCAATATTTAACAGGGCGAAGAAAGAATAATAAATTGATCCTTTGTGCCTGCCCGCCATCGGCTTTGACTAAGGCGAGGCGGTCGGGTCTCCATGCTTTTGTGGCAAATATTTTTGGTTTCGAATGTTTCAGGCCAGGTTCATGTAGAACGAAATCACTGTTAATGCTCACCTTTTCCCTTGACACTGAATCCGCTTTTCTTTAAACTGTATTGTGTAAACTGCCCGTGAAAATTAGATATTTTATCAAACGCCTCGATTGGATTACCATGCAGACAAAATATAGCGCTATTATAGATATTTTTCAACCGTATCAGAGAGATCTTTGCAAAACGCCCCCTTTTGCCCAATTACGGCGTCAGGCTCAAATTTTAATCCTCAAAATACTCAATGTATTCATTTGGTTAAAATTTTCGCCTTTCTTGCCCCTGAACAAAATTGAACGTTTTGCAAAGGTCTCATCAAAATATTCGAAAGGTACTTTCATAAGGAGGAAAAGCATATGCATAAAATAGGAAAACAATCCGTGGCCTTTTTGATAATTGCAACCATGATATTTATTCCATTCGGAACTTGCGCTCTTGCGAAAGCCAAGGTTTTAGATAATGATGTCAGCGGCGAAGCCATGGCCGCCGACTTCTTTATTATCAGGCCGTTGGGAATTGTTACCAGTGTATTGGGCACCGCCGTTTTTATTGTATCTCTCCCGTTTTCAGCTTTGGGTGGAAACACAAAAACCGCTTGCCGGAAATTGGTCCAGGATCCTTTCAATTTTACATTTCAAAGACCACTCGGAGATTTTTAGCGTTTTATTGTGTTTTCTTGTCATATTATCTTAAAACAGGGAGTGAAGATGGGTATAAAACGTCATGGGATTAAAGATTTAACTCAATTTGCAATGGAAGTTATCCGCCGGTCAGGCAAAGAAGCCCTTTCCTATTATGGTAAAGGAAACCCCAATATCAAATTCGATGAAGATCTGGTTACAGAAGCGGATTTTCATCTAATGGAATTTTTCCAGGATCAACTCAACAGTCATTTCCCCGAACACCAGGTGTTCAGAAACAATCAGGCCAACAAAGACTACACTCATGATGAAACGCGTTATTTATGGATCTTTGATCCATTAGATGGTGTTGCGAATTTTCAGGCGGGAATCCCCATCTGGGGCATTTCTCTTGCACTTATCGAGAATTTTTGGCCTGTTTTCGGTGTATTTTATATGCCGGCAACGGGCGATCTTTTTTATGCACAGGCTGAACAAAAAGCTTTTTTGGGAAAAAGAGAAATCCACGTATCTGAAAAAAAAACGATTAACGATGAGAGCCTTCTTTTCACTTACTCTCGGTTTCACCGCCGTTATCAATCCACATTCCCGGGCAAAATCCGCGATCTGGGATGCACCGGTGCTCACATATGCTATGTAGCCATGGGTCGCGCGGAAGCTGCCATCATTGCGAACGAGTCGTTTCAGGATCTTGCCGCAGCCGGCATCATTCTCCAGGCGGCAGGAGGAAAAATCTGCAAGATAGATGGAAGCGATTTTTTTCTTAACGAATACCTGGATGGTCAAAAAATCAATGATCACCTTCTTGTCATGGCTCCCGATATCTATTCGCAGGTTCGTAACAGTTTACATGAAATTTCTTAAGAACTATCCTATATTATTCGGGTCGGGCAACTAAATGATTTCAAGGATAGATCATATTTCCATACAGACGCCGGATATGCAAAAAGCCACACAGACACTGGAAGAGAATGGTATCCCGTATTTTGGATATAATGAACACGGTGATTTCTGGAAGGAGATCTTTATTCATCCCAAAGATGCATTCGGTGTTCTGATCCAAATTGCAGAGTTTAATCCGGACGATTGGCTGAATAAATCCGTGGTGTTTCCAAAAGGACATAAGTGGAAGGTAGATAAAAACAACAACGGCTGTACATTAAGTTTCGCGCATCCCGGAGGTGGAAAAGTTAACATTAAATTATCAAAACCAGATATTAAAAAGCTGATGCGCGATCTTGAGCAATCGAGTTAGTGTCCATCCAGAACTGAGGTTTTTTGTTCAAGATCAAGGCATGTGAAAAGATCATTTATGGATGGACACGAGTTAACGATTCGTCCGGTCAATGAGCCACTTGTTTACGGCGTTTACAAGATCCTGCTGATGAGCGCTAAAGCCGTGATTCGCACCGGGAATTTTCACTACCGTAACTTGGATTCCCGGCGCTGCGCTTTTGAGGAGTCTGTCGGTCACGTCAGGGTTTGCCAGACGGTCAGCCAGGCCATGGACGATGAGAATCGGCTTAGAAACTCGACTGATGTTTTTGTATGGGTCGGAAACTGTTTTCGGGCCCCTGAGGCTTACCACATGGTTAGCGGTGTAAAGTGCTTTGCCCAGTGGTCCCAAATTGATCAGCATCCATTGGTTTCCTTTACCCTTGGCGACGAGATCCTGGGCCTGGTCGAGAACCTGGCTTGCAGCCTTTATACCGAATATGCTTATATTCCATTCGAACAAATTGCCGGGAGGCCCGGTTAGAATTACGCCTTTAATCCTGGAATCTCCGGTTGTCGCAAAGTAATAGAGTACACGGTTGGTGCCCATGCTGTGGCCGAAAAGGAATATGGGATTATAGCCAAGTCGGGCCATTTCATCTACCGCTACAGCAATGTCATAACGGTTATCTTCAAACCGGTTTTTTTTAGGGCCCCGATCATGATCGCGCATGTTTAGCGCCAGAGTGGCAACACCGCGATCCGATAGGGCTTCCGGGAGGAAGCCCATGATACCCGAGTAGAAGTTACCGCTGTAACCGTGGATCATTACCACACCGGCGTTATTCCGAGCCGCATGGGGCCGGCGTAACATACCGGTAAGCGTGATCCCGTCGGCGGTTTTCAGTCGAACTATTTCGATCCCGACATTTCCGGCGCCCCATGCCGCCGGGTTCAGGGATATAAGGACAAGCAGAAAGGCCAAAACAAAATATTTGAGAAATCGCATCATTACCTCTTTATTTTAGAACTTAGGTACTTCGCCTCGCCTGCTATTACAAGGCACGAAAGGGGAGGCCCAATTGGAATAAACCCTTAATTTCAAGAAATTGTAGAAAATAAGCGACGTTCAATTACTGTATGCTTGTCATCTTTTGTATCCATTAAAAATTATACTATGTTGGATATCAATGCAAGGAGATAGTTGACCCAGGGTGAATGCATTTGATTTGGCTGCAGCGGAGCGCCGTCGTGGAGCGTTCCTTATATATTGGGATTCAAATGCGTTTGCCGAGATACTTGACTCGCAACTTACAGGAGGTGTAAATATGCTGACTCATAAAACCCAAGTGCAGGTTCTCTTCGGCGATACCGACCCGTATGGCGTTGTTTATTTTGTGGCCTATTTTCGCTATTTTCATCAAGGCATTGAAGAATTCCTGCGCCACATCGGGATATCACCGAAAACATTTTTCCGCAACCGGGAAGAAAAATTCGGCATGCCCAAAGTCGCAGCGGATTGCCGCTTTTTTATACCGGCCTACTATGGTGATTTGCTTGAAATGCACACCTCGATCAAAGAAGTCAAGGAAAAGGCCATTGTTTTTCAGTTTCAATTTTATCGCCCTCCGGAGACTCGGCTGGCTGCCGAGGGGAGTGTCACCTTTGTGGCTATCGATCATACCTGGAAGGCCATACCCCTGCCGAAAATGATAACCGAGAAAATAGAGGGACTTTAGCTGTCTTAGAGCACTTCACGATTCTACAAAGACTGTTTCAAAATTATATCTGTCCCCGAAACCGCCAGAAGCGTACCCTTGCGATTTGTTGGCCTGGCTATCCGAATCCATTTTTCATTGCTGAGACCTTTCGCCAGTGTTGTAAGAAGCAGGGCACCTTCCAGCTTTTGACTTCCTTTGAGGATCATAAACTGACGATGGTTGGTGAAAGCAAAAAGGCTCCGGCCATTGGACAGGAGGTAGTTGTATTCACCGGGATACTCTTCAACCATTCGCTCCGTACTTCGGAATAAGGCCTGGAAGAGCGTCTGAAGTTGGGTTACGTTCCGGTAATGACGCAACAGGTAGTCTCGGAGATACTCAAAGGCTCTGGCCGAGTCGCTCACGGCTTCCTCAAGGGAATTGTTGTTGCTTCTGTAAGATTCAATGGCCGGTGCTTTTCCGTTATGGGCGAATATCCAGTCATGACCGCCGAATCTGAGGACAAAGGGATGGGCGTGGCAATCGTCTATGGGACCACTGGTACGAAAACGGACATGACAGATAATAATTCTGCTTTTTATCACCTGGGCTAATTTCTGGAAACTGTCGTGAACGTACCCGGAAACAAAGACACGCTTAGCTGATTTTTCTATGAAGGCATGATGCTTTCTGAAATAGCCGATGCCCCAGCCATCCATGTTTTTTTTTGCCTTAACAGCAAAAATAGGCAGAGATTTTGGAGCTGAGAAATCTTTCTTTGCAGAAAGTGCAAAAAGGTCACACATTTTATTTACAGGATAACAGGGTTAATTTGGCTTTAAACATCTCCGGCATATAACACATCTGGGCCGGCAATGACCAAAAGCTCTCCAAGAGATTGCGGATCCGGCATAATCTGTTGCCAATTGCTTTGGCTAAGACCTTCTTTGATCGAGGTGATCAACAGGATATCTCCCATACTTACAGACTCTTTAAGAAGCAAAAACTGTCTGTAATTACAAAAAGCAAAAAGCACCGATTCATTGGCCAGAAAAAAGACGTACTCACCCGGATAGTCGGACACAAGTTTTTGAATGCTGATGCGCAGAGCCGTATAAAGACTGATATATGGGTTTTGATGATGTAGTAAAACCATTCGATCTCTTAAATATTCAAAAATTCTGGCGGTATAGACATCGGCTGCCAGTCGAGGTTTTTCAGTAGTCTGATATTCTTCAATGCTTTCCACAACTCCTACGTGGGCAAAAAGCCAGTGATGATCCAGAAACGAGAGTTTAAACGGATGGCGATGTTCAATATGGCGGCCGCCACTTTTGGGGCAATTTATATGGGAAATAATAATCCGGCTGTCAATGACCCTTGCCAACCTCTGGAAACTTTCATGAACCTGCTCCTGGCTGAACACCTGTTCCTCTGATTTTTCCATAAAAGCCTGATCGTCGCGAAAAAAACCGATACCCCAACCGTTCATATTTTGCCGGCCCTTTTCCGCAAAGATGGGCAGATATTTTTTGGACGTACAGTTATGGCCTGCTGAGATGGCGAAAATGTCACACATGATCGCCTCCAGTTTGTTATTTTCTGTTTAAATAATCCGACGTTGGCAATACAATAAAAGGTTCTACTGGCATATCAATTCTGAACAACACCTCTGGGCTAGTTTGCCAGTCGTTTTATACAATTCCCATATCCAAAATTCTCGTAGATCATATAAATCGCATTCAGCCATTTGTTGGCTTCGGGATAAAAACAGATATCAGGAACATTTCCCTGGCTCAGCTCTATGAGAAATTGAGTAAAAATGATCCATTCCATGGCTTCATCAATATTGTGCAGTACCGCCGAATGGTAGCGAAATTCAATTGTGGAGCGATACCAGTATGAGTGGAGATTCAGGCCGTGATAACGGGTTTTGTCGTAGCGCGGATAACTGGCTGACTTTGGATCGTAATGGTTTTTTGATGAATACCATAGTTGTTTGATTTTGTCACTCCCTTTTTCGGATTCACTATCGCAAACGTCCAGGAAGGCCTTGACATCGATTTCCATGGGTTTACAGGTTTCTGCATGTTCTCGCTTTCCCGGAATAAGAAGGTAAAAGTAGTCTTCTATGGGGTAAACCAAGCGAACGAGTTCCTGTAACTGTTTCCAGGTAAACACCTTTGGATCCACACCGTGATGGACATGGAAACCGCAGCTATTGTCAATATCAATGCCTTGAATATTGCAGAGGAATCGGAATGCGTTGTACGCCTGGACCAGGCCCGGGATGCCGCTTAAAATCGGACTGGTCAGCTCGGCGCCAAATTGAGTATGTCCTTTGCCTCTGACAGATCCGTCTTTCTCAAAGTGCCAGCAATCTCTGTCAGCCCCGATGGGAACCTTGAAATCCTTATAAAGGTCCTGGATATTCCGGCCGTCTTTGGCACGAGATGAAATACAGTAGGGTTTAATGATATTATTGTCAATCGGGGCAAGAACATAGTCCAGTCCGTAAAATTCAATCTCTATACCAAAGGGACGATAGGTAAAATACTGCAACATAGGGAACTGGTTCATGAGTCGCAGGGTAAACTTTTGAGATAGAGACATAATTGTATTTTCCAATTTTCAGTGATTAATAAAACAACGTGCATCAGCCAAGATCTGGTTTCGCATCGATATAGCAAAATGTCTAATATCCAATTTTCAATGATCAACTCCCAACTTCACAACTATTGAAAATTGTATATTAAGCATTTCACATGGGATATTAACTGTCCTCCTTTTCAATAATTCTTGCATCAACAACCAAAATTCCATCCGGATAGGCCAAGACCGGATTCAGATCGATTTCGACGATTTCCGAATAGCTTTTGGCCATTTTGGCTACCGACAGAATGCAATCTGCCAGGGCTTGTTCATCTACCGGAGGCTGGCCTCTATAACCCGAAAGGAGCTTATGGCCTTTGACTTCACGGATCATAGAGATGGCATGGTCACGGGTTATCGGCAGAAGACCAAGGGTTACATCCTGAAAAATTTCCACCATAATGCCCCCAAGCCCGAAGAGGATGACCGGGCCGAACTGCGGGTCGCGATTCATTCCCACAATGACCTCCAGCCCGGGAGGCGCCATTTTGTTTACCAGCACATTTTTCGCAGTGACTTGCGGCTGTATGTCGCGGGTCGCTGCTATTATTTCATTATAGGCATTTTTCACAGCCTCAGGAGAGTCAAGATTAAGACGTACGCCTCCGATATCGCTTTTATGGAGAATATCCGTGGAGCTGATTTTAAGCGCCACCGGAAATCCCAGCTTTAGGGCAATTTCCACGGCAGTGTCGGGACCGTCTGCCCGGCCAAAGCCAATGCAGGCCAGTCCTTGTTGGGAAACGCGCAATAGTGCCTGGTATGGAGACAATCGACGGCCGGCCGGGGGAACCGTGAGTGTGGGTTTTTGTGGCGGCGCCAGGTCTTTGCGTTCTATAACCCGGGCAAGTGCTTTTACCCCGCGTTCCGGTGTGGGGAATACGGGAATCCCTTTAAGGTGCATGAGTTCACGCTCCTGACGTTCCACATCCGCTCCGCCAAGAAAAATAACCAGTTCATTGGCTCCGGGGGTTACCACTTCGGAAGCATCTTCCACGGGATCGCCGAAAATCACTCCCAGAGTATCGTAATGATTCCGCGTGACGTCCATCACGTCACCAAACATCCGGGCGGTGGCATCACCGGTAAGATCAATAGGATTCGCCTTGATGGCGTAATCTGGAATAAGCGGAGTAATGGCTTCCACAACCTCTTCAGAGAGAGGAGAAACATCAAGACCTTCCTGTTCCGCCTGGTCGGTACCGAGAATAGCCGCACCGCCGGATGTTGTAATAAAGAGAATCCGGTTGCCTTTTGGTGGTTTCAGATAAGCCAGAGCCTTGGCAAAATCATAAAATTCTTCTAACGTATAGGCCCGGCAGATGTTATATCCGCCAAAAAGTGCATCATAGATGGCATCAGCACCTGCCAGTGCCTTGGTATGGGACTCGGCGGCGACCTTGCCTTTGGGCGTGCGGCCCGACTTAAGGACAACGAGCGGTTTTTGAAGCTGTTCTACCGCCTTGATGAACGGGTCGGGGCGTTTTATCCCTTCGATATATGCAGCAATAACTTCGGTGCTTTGATCCTGGTTAAAATAATCGATCAGATCGGTTTCGTCTACGTCGGCCCGGTTGCCCATACTCACGAAACCGGCAGTACCCAGCTTTTCTTCGGATAACCAGTCCATCATTGCAGCGCCTACCGTACCGCTTTGTGCAATAACTGCGATCTTGCCTTTCCGAGTGAGCAACGGCCAGGAAGCGCATAGAGGATAATGGGGATTGTTAACACCCTGGCAGTTGGGCCCGATGACACGCATGGCGTACCTTTGAGCAATGTCAACGACATGTTGCTGAAGGACCTCTCCTTCGGGTCCCGCCTCGCTGAAGCCGCCCGTAATGATTACGGCACCCTTGACCCCCTTTTGGCCACACTCCTCCAGCGCCTGGGGAACGAATCGGGCAGGGATGATGATGACGGCCATGTCCGGCGCTTCTGCAATATCTTTAACGTTCACATGGCAGGGGATGTCTAATATGGCGTCAGCCTTGGGGTTGACGGGGTAAACAGATCCCGGAAAGCCGCTGTCCAGTATGTTTTTCATAATTTCATAGCCCAATTTGTCCGGGCTGGTGGACGCCCCGATCACTGCTATGCTTTTGGGTCTTAAAATGGAATTTAACCGGCTTACGGGATCTGGTACCGCCATGACTTACCTCCTAAGTCCCTGCCTTTTTTGCCACCCGACTGTTGAATTTTTCTGCATTGATGATAAAACGCTGGTGGGTTGCCTCACCGATCTTGTCCTTTTCATCAAACCCTTCCACCTCAAAGGTAAGTTTGGCACCATCCACCTCTGTCAAGCTGGCATTGAATCGAACCTTCATCCCCAAGGGCGTCGCTGCCATGTGTTTAAAATTCATTCCGATTCCAACGGTTTGCTCGCCTTCACCCAGGTGAGGAAGAACCATATCCGCACACACTTCCTCAATATGCCCCACCATGGCTCTTGTGGCATAAACATCGGGCACATGGGGATACACTTTTTGTGCTGACATTTCCTCGGTGGTTTCCCTCTCTATTTGATGAGTCATGCCTACCTTTAATTCTTCACTCATGGTTTTCCTCCATCAATCATTAAACATATTAGGATACCATAAAACGAATGAGGCTTCCCGCAGAAACCTGCAGGGTATCAAAGCGAAATTGCGCCGAAGCCATTCGAACATTGAAATGATGTAGCGGAATTAACCCGCCTTCGCTCTAAAGAGCTTCGGCGCGGTTCACCTTGCCTTTCATCCCTGCAGTAAACTGCAGGATATTCCAGCGAAGGCGAATAAAAATCATAAAATGAATACTATTTCAATTTTATGACAATAAGTCAATAGGCATTTTATTGGGTTTCATGGAAACGTCAACGTCAACTCCAACGGATTCAAATCGGAACGATCACTTTCTCCGGATACGGCACTAAAATCCCAAATCACAATACTCAAATTACAAACAATATCAAAATTACAAATTCCAATGACCAAAACATTTCGATCACTTATTGAATGTCTTGCCGTCATTCTATCTGTTTTGAATTTTGAATTTCGGTTATTGAGATTTGTTTTAGATTTGTATTTTGGTGCTTGGAATTTTCAATATTTTTCTAAGACAGTAACTTTGTCTATTCCAAGCAATTATCTGTTTAAATGACGCGGTCTGTAACGGGTTCCGGTGGGTTAGGATCATACAATTTCAAGTTTTGACTCAGCCACGACCCCAAGAAGGATTTCCCGGAAGTGGGGGTGACCCAGGAGCTGCTCGCCGGTCCCGACCAGGGTGATTTTTCCTTGTTCGATAAGAAACGCTTTGGTCGCCACCCGTAATATTCGGCGGACATGCTGGCCGGCCAGAAACAGAGTAATCCCGTGACCACGGATCACCTTCAGGGTATTGCAGAGACGGTTTACATCTTTTGGGGCCAGACCCAGGAACGGGTCGTCCAGCAGGAGAAGGTGGGGATCACTCATCAGACCGCGGGCAATCGTCAACATTCTTTTTTGCCCCCCGCTCAGGGTTCCCGCCATATCCCGGCGTTTATCCGCCAGTACAGGAAAGATTTCGAATACAAAAGATAGCAGGCTCTTCTTTTTTTTTCTGGCCGCATAGGCACCCACTTCCAGATTTTCCAGCACACTCATAAAAGGAAATACATTCATGCCTTCGGGCACATAAACCAGCCCCCGGCGAACCACCTCATATGCAGGAAGGGTCTGAATAGGTTCATGTTGATAGCTGATAACTCCCTGGATCGGTCGCAGTATCCCGGCAATCGCTTTCATGACTGTGGTCTTGCCGGAACCGTTTGGCCCCACAATGGAAACGATCTGTCCGGCACACACCGTCAGATTAATCTGTTTTAACACCCGAATGTCCTTATAATACACATTCAGATTGCAGACTTTCAGGAGTGGTTTGAGATTTTTCATATTCAACCTTTCTATGGGCTCAAGTTCGGGGATTGAAAACATCGAGAAAAAATCTGGCCGTATAACTTCTGTTCTCTGAATCCCTTCAAGTTTTTTGGTGTTGCAGGCCCAGATATGCACGGCCCACCTCGCGGTCTTTCATGACCGTGCTGGGTGGACCTTCTGCAATCTTCTCTCCGTGGTCAAGGACCAGCAGACGGTCTGAAACTTTTAAACTTAAGGTTAAAAAGTGATCAATAATCAAAAGGGTTACCCCCCGCTCACGAACCCGTTTAATCAATTGGACCGCCTGTTTGACCAAAACAGGGCTGAATCCCGCCGCTACTTCGTCCAAAAGCAGGAGCTTCGGACGGGTGGCAAGCGCACGGGCCAGATCGAGCCGGCGTTTTTCACTGAGCGTAAGATCCTCGGCAAGCGTTTCGGCTTTATGAGGGATACCCACGACATCCAGAAGCTCCCGCGCCATTTTCACATCTTCAGGGCGGGTGCGAAGATGAAAGCCTTTGCCAAAGAGGTGTCCGGCCAGTATGTTATTCAAAGCGGTCATCTTAATAAACGGTCGTGACGACTGAAAAGTTCTGCTGATTCCCAAGCGGCAGATCCGGTGAGGTTTCAGACCGTTAATCTTCTTCCCCTCAAACAGAATGTTGCCGCTGGTGGGTTTTAAACGGCCGCTGATAATATTGAACAAAGTTGTCTTTCCGGCGCCGTTGGGTCCCACCAGTCCGACGATCTCTCCCTGGTTGATAGAAAATTCAATCGTATTCAGGGCGTTAAAATCGTTGAATTTCTTACTTATTGCTTGTAGCTGTAATAGTATCACGATAGGTTCCGCAATGTTTTAAACCCAAATTGAACGATGTGTTATGAGCGGATAACCCTTGACAATGCCGCACCGTTTATATAGTAAAGCCGAGAATAATGATCCATCAAAAGGTTTATAGATGATATACCATAAAACTTATAATGAAAGGAGAGTCAAGCATGAACATTTTGTTTTTTGGGCCAAACGGCAGCGGCAAAGGAACCCAGGGAGCCATTTTAAAGGATAAATATAATACCCCTCACATTGAGTCCGGAGCTATTTTTCGTGATAACATCTCAAAAGGAACCGAGCTCGGCACAAAAGCCAAAGAATATATCGACAAGGGCGATCTGGTACCGGATGAAATTACGATCCCAATGATACTCGACCGCCTCAAACAGGATGATTGTAAGGACGGCTGGCTTCTGGACGGGTTTCCGAGAAACAAAAACCAGGCCATCAAACTGGATGAATCACTCAAAGAGGCCGGCATGGGTCTCGATATTGTCGTGGAAATACTTCTGGACCGCGAAATTGCAAAAAACAGGATCATGGGACGCAGACTCTGTGTCAATGATAATAACCATCCCAATAACATCTATATTGATGCCATTAAACCCGACGGCGACAAATGCCGTATTTGCGGTGGTGATTTAAAGACCCGAGAGGATGACCAGGATGAAGATGCTATCAATAAAAGGCACGGTATATACTATGACACCGATACCGGAACCCTTGCGTCCGCTTACTATTTCAAAGACCTTGCCGCCAAAGAAGGTTCAATGAAATACATTACGCTGGACGGTGCACCGAGCGTAAAAGAAGTTACGGCAGAGTTGGTTTCAAAACTGTAAAATTTAATAGGGCTCTTAAATTTTTTAATGTGTCCGTGATCTGATTTTTCAGTCCGGACACATTTTTTTTACAAAATTTTTGAAGATTATATTTTTTACCACATAATAAATATTTTCCCTTGCCAAATAATAGATTTAGATATATATGTATGAGTTTAAAATTAAGAAAAATAACCATCGGAAATAATGAAGCCCCCCTTAGCAAGCTGCGGGGTGTCAAAGCGAAATTGCGCCGTAGCTATTCCAAGGTGAAATGATATAGCGGAATTAACCCGCCTTTGCTCTGATGAGCTTCGGCGCGGTTCACCTTGCATTTCATCCCTGCAGACCCGCTGAGCGGGATCTCCGCTCTGCTGCGACAAGCTGAAGGGTATTACGGCGAAGGCGAATAAAATTTGAGATTAAGGTCGGGATTAGGTAAAAGGGAGCGTTTTTAAAAGATCTCAATTTGCCGCTGATGGAAAAAAGGAGGCGAATAATTTGAAGGATATTGAGGTCAAGGTTTTTGATAATGACCTTGAAAAAGCAATGCGCATTTTGAAAAAAAAGGTTCAAAATGACGGGCTTTTTAAACGATTAAAAATGAAGAAAGCTTATGAAAAACCGAGCGAACACCGTCGCCGCAAACAGCGCGAAGCTTTACGGAGGCAAAGGATTGCGGCTTCCAGAAACAGATACCGCAGAAGATAAAAAAACCCTTAATTCGTTTTTAAACCCGGCAAATATATTAATTTTGCCGGGTTTTTTCTATGAAAATGACAACAAAGGATTCCTATAATAATTGTCTGAATACCATATATCATCTGAGAAGATACGGTATTATACTGGGTTTAGATACGATCGGAAAGATTCTTCAAGGCCTGGGAAATCCTCAGGATACATTTAAGTCCATTCATGTGGCCGGGACCAACGGAAAAGGATCCATTGCTTCCGCTCTTGCCACGATTCTCCATATCGCCGGATACAATGTCGGGCTTTATACATCCCCGCATCTGGTCAGGTTCAATGAAAGAATCTGTATAAACAACCGGCAGGTTTCCGATGAAGATGTGGTTGCATCTTATGAGGCCGTGAAAAGCGTACATAACGGCTCCAGAGAACCGACCTTTTTTGAGTTTGCCACGGCAATGGCCTTTTATGAATTCGGCAAACAGAATGTGGATTGGGCCGTGATCGAGACTGGCATGGGGGGGCGGCTTGATGCGACCAACATCATAACACCGGCACTTTCCATAATCACCAATGTATCCCTTGAACATAAAACCTATCTGGGAAATACCATCGCAGAAATTACCCGGGAAAAAGGGGGCATTATAAAAAATAAGGTTCCTGTTGTAACCGGCGTAAAGCAAAAAAATGCGATTTTGGTGTTAAAAACCATGGCCGATTCCAAATCTGCACCGTTACATCGCTTTGGAGACACATTCCGGGTTCGAAGAGCCAATGGCTCATTTAACTATTTTGGCTTAGAGAATGTCTGGCGAAATATGCATACCGGGTTAAACGGCACCCACCAGATCGATAATGCGGCGCTGGTACTCGCCTCATGTGAAATACTGAACAAAAACGATCTCGATCTCACCCTGCAAAACATCAAGGACGGTCTGGTACAAAACAGATGGCCGGGAAGACTGGAGATCGTCTCCGAATCTCCGCTCGTCCTTCTTGACGGCGCCCATAATTTCATCGCCGCCCGCAATCTTGCGGTCTATCTGTCCGAGACGCTTTCCAATCGAAACATCACGCTAATTATCGGCATATTGGATGACAAGCCTTACGCATCCATGCTTAAAAGCTTGATCCCCTGTTGCAGTAAAATCATATTAACCCGCCCGAAAATTGATCGGTCCTTGCCGCCGGATAAGCTTTACCCCATTGCAAAAAAAATGATTTCCCACATACAGATCATTCCTGATGTGGATAACGCCGTGATACATGCCGTTGAAAGCGCATCACCCAAAGATGCAATCTGTATCGCGGGATCTCTTTACGTGGTGGGCGAAGCAAAAGAATTATTTGAGAAAAACCCCGCGATCTTAAGTAAAAACCCATAACCGATTATCATAAATCTTAAACTGAGCGATTGTCGCGTCTTGCCTGCCTAAATTCTACGCCAGACTTGACATATCAACACTGATGAAGTATTTATCCGGACTTACAGACTTAACAAACCATGCGCCCGTAGCTCAGTGGATAGAGCGTCAGCCTCCGGAGCTGAAAGCCGCTGGTTCGAACCCAGCCGGGCGTACCAT
>JAFDHQ010000200.1 GCA_019308685.1 Deltaproteobacteria bacterium | reverse complement strand
CAAGGAAGCCGAGCGTTGCTTCAGTTGCGGCCTTTGTTTCGATTGCGGCAATTGCTATATGTATTGTCCGGACAACGCCGTTAAGATATCCGCGGCAACCGGTAAATACGAATTTGATCTGGATTTTTGTAAGGGATGCGGTCTGTGTGCCAAAGAATGTCCCTGCCATTATATTCTGATGACCCTTGAAAAGTAACGCCGTGATCGGTTTTAATCCTAAAGCCAGAATCTGTCCGTATTTTTATATAGTTAGTGTCCATCCATAAATGATAGATTTTGGTTTCCGGCAAGGCCCGAGCGAATTTTCAACCGCAGGCATAGCGCGCTATTTCGAGGATTGAAAACGAGCGAGAACGCTGCCGGGAGCCGAAAGATGCCGTTTATGGATGGACACTAGTTAACCTTTTAAAAAGGAAGAGTCCCGATCATTTTATGGGATCTTCCTTTTTTTATGCAAACTTACGGCCATACTATCACTCTGTTTGAAAATAATAGAAACGCGCCGATTTCGTGAGATTTTCCTGAGAACCTCTTGCTGTTCAAAACCCAATATTTTTATTTATCTGCTTATAATAAATAGTAGATTTTGGTTTCCGGCAAGGCCCGAGCGAGTTTTCAACCTCCCCGAAAACATCACGGGATCTCCGACAGGCAAAGCGCGCCATTTCGAGGATTGAAAACGAGCAAGAACGCCGCCGGGGACCGAAAGATGCCGTTTATGGATGGACACTATAAGTGGTTTCAAAACCTTCAATCAGGTTCAAAGTCAAGGCGGGGCGAGGGATTCAAACGCAGGAATATGTTTAATATTTCGAGTATTGAATCCCTCGGTCCAACACAGGAATTGGGCCTGAGGGGAGGTTTTGAAACCACTTCTGGTTAAACCCCTTGACAGCCATAACGCATGGCTCTAAATATATCTAAAACATCACCCGTCTGAACAGTTACTAAAGGAGATTGGCAAATGGTTGATTTTTCATATCAGGAAATGTTTCCTCTCGAGGTAGACACCACCGAATATCGTAGAATAACAGATGAGTATGTTTCTTTACACTCTTTTGAAGGTAATGAAATTTTAAAGATTGCGCCTCAGGGTCTTACCCTTCTGGCCGAACAGGCTTTCAAGGACGTATCACATCTGTTGAGGTCCTCTCACCTGACACTCCTGACAAAGATTCTTAATGATCCGGAAAGTTCCGACAACGACCGGTACGTTGCTCTTGAAATGCTTAAAAACGCGGTGATCTCCGCACAAGGTATCTTTCCCATGTGCCAGGACACCGGCACCGCCATAGTAATGGGTAAAAAAGGTCAGCAGGTCTGGACCGGCTATTCCGATGAAGAAGCCCTTTCAAAAGGCATTTTCAATGCGTATAAAAAAAACAACCTTCGCTACTCCCAGAACGCCCCTTTGAGCATGTTCGATGAAGTCAATACCGGCTGCAATCTTCCTGCTCAGATCGAGCTTTATGCCACACCCGGAGACAGCTATGAATTTCTCTTCATCGCAAAAGGCGGCGGATCTGCAAATAAAACGTATCTTTTCCAGGAAACCAAAGCCACGTTAACGCCTGAAAAACTGGTATCTTTTATGAAAAGCAAGATGAAGACCCTTGGAACCGCGGCATGTCCTCCTTATCATCTTGCATTTGTTATTGGCGGGACCTCTGCTGAACTGAACCTCAAAACGGTCAAATTAGCCTCAGCAGGATACCTGGACACGCTTCCCACAATCGGGAATCCATCGGGTCACGCCTTCAGGGATATAAAACTTGAGGCCGAACTGCTTGAGATATCACAAAATATGGGCATCGGCGCCCAGTTCGGCGGAAAATATTTTTGTCTAGACACCCGGATTGTCCGTCTTCCGAGGCACGGCGCGTCCTGCCCCATCGGCCTGGGTGTAAGTTGTAGCGCAGACCGTAATATAAAGGCTAAAATTACACGGCAAGGAATTTTTCTGGAACGCCTCGAGACCCATCCGGCCAGATTCCTTCCCGAGCCCGGTGAGCAGGATACGGCAGCCGTCACTATCGACTTGAATCGTCCCATGGATGAAATACGGGCCGAACTGAGCAAATATCCGGTTGCGACCCGGCTCCTGTTGAACGGAAAAATCGTGGTGGGAAGAGACATCGCTCACGCCAAACTTAAAGAGCGATTTGACAGGGGCCAGGGGCTGCCGCGCTATTTCAAGGACCACATCATATATTATGCCGGTCCGGCCAAAACCCCCGAGGGATATGCATCAGGATCTTTCGGTCCAACAACCGCCGGGCGAATGGACCCTTATGTGCCCATTTTCCAAGAGCATGGCGCTTCCATGGTTATGCTGGCAAAAGGAAATCGTTCAAAAGAAGTGACTCAGGCATGTAAAAAATACGGAGGATTTTATTTGGGTTCCATCGGCGGCCCTGCAGCCCGACTCGGTAAAGAGTGTATTACAAACATTGAAACGTTGGAGTATCCCGAACTCGGGATGGAAGCCATCTTTTTGATAACCGTCAAAGATTTCCCCGCATTCATTATTGTAGACGACAAGGGTAACGATTTTTTTGAAAATCTTTTATGAGTAAAACAATTACACAATGTCTTCGTTGCGGCACCTGCTGCAAAAAAGGCGGTCCGTCTTTTCACCTTGAAGATAAGATACTGATTGAAAAAGGTATCATTTTATCAAAATATCTTTATACCGTTAGAGAAGGTGAACTATTTTATGATAATATTAAAGAATGCATTTTGCCGGCAGTATCGGATATCATAAAAATAAAAGGCCAAAAAGAGTCGTGGAACTGTATTTTTTTTAACGAAAAAGAAAGTGCATGCACAATTTATGACAACAGGCCTCTTGAATGCCGGGCTCTGAAATGCTGGGACACAAGGGAAATTGAAAAGATTTATTCTAAAAACAGGTTGACGCGAAAAGATCTTCTTTCAAACATTGAAGGGCTGTGGGACCTGGTTGAGGATCACCAAAAGCGATGCTCATATAAAAAGCTTAACCTTTTACTTGATATTCTAAAAAAAAATAAAAAAAATAAAGCGCTTAAAAGCACTCTCGACATCATTGAATATGACGCCCAAATCAGGGAACTGGTTGTGCAAAAGGGAGGCCTTGATCCTGAAATGACCGATTTTATTTTCGGCAGGCCGATTACGGAAACCATCAAAATTTACGGCTTTAAAATCAAAAAACAAGACGATAATTATTATTTGATTCCAATGAGTTAAAAATTAGACCTTTTATTTTTTCTCAAGTTTTCACTACAAATGACCGATACAAGTTGACAGGTTAGATAAAGGCAAACGACTCGAAAGAGTGGGACGCAAAGCCACTGGCCTAAATCCAGGATTCAGAGGATACGGCGGCAGGGTTGCCTGACTGATTTTTACACCATCTCTTTGTTGTATTAAAAACAACTCTGCATTAAAGCAACCCTCTTTCGTCCCTGTTATTGCTCTATATCTTTGGCATTTTTAAAATCTTTTTTCATTTTCATCGAGCCCGAGGTTCTATAAGCAAAAAGCCGGCTTTTCCGGTTTAAAATGGAGGAAAAAATCATGATTTCTTCAGCAAGAAACACATTATCAGCATTAAACGCCTTTAATAAAAAAATGAATGTTATTGCTAATAACGTGGCGAATGTGGAAACAGAGGAGTTTAAAAAAAGCAGAGCCACATTAGTTGAAGCGCCTGAAAATAGTGTCAAAGTAGAGGTTTCTCAGCCGGAAGATCCCGGCCCCACCGTTGTTGAAGTAAAGGATGGTCAAATTGAGGAAAAACAGATGTCAAATGTGGATCTGACAGAAGAAATTCCACAATCTATGGTCGCACAACGGGGATATGAGGCAAACCTGGCAACACTCAGGACCTATGACGAAATGATTAAATCTATCCTGGACATCGTCGGTTAATCTGACCAAACAACTGAAAATGAGCTCTTTGAATTAGTTTCCATCCAGAAATGGCCCTTTTCCCCAATCTCTGCGCCTGCCCTGCCTTGCAGATTGAGACTATCGTACTGGGGTGAAATGTTTACCCCGTTGAATGCGCTGCCGATTCAACGGGGGCGGAGACTATTTCTCTGGGGTCAATCTTCAGAATTACTTTTCTCTTTTTCTTTTTTTAGAGTTTTTAAGCTCCTAAGGGTTCGCGCAAAAATAACTTCGCAGAATTGGCGCTCAGATTTGGTCCAGATTTGGCTGATCCGAAAGAGCAAAACCACAGGAATAGCGAGCTATTTCGAGGATTTTGC
>JAFDHQ010000199.1 GCA_019308685.1 Deltaproteobacteria bacterium | reverse complement strand
ATTTATTCTTGTGGAAAACACTGATGATGCGGATTTCAAATGGCGCTTTTATAATTCTGACGGCAGTGTTGCGGAGATGTGTGGAAACGGCGCCCGGTGTGTTGCACGCTATGCGTATTTAAATGGTATTGCGGGACCGGACATGTCATTTGAAACCCAAGCCGGTATGATCCAAGCCCATGTTGCCGGCGAGCGCGTTAAAGTAAAAATGACGGACCCGTTTGATCTTAAAATGGATTATACCATTGAACTTAAAAACAGGTCACTTACCATATCCAGTGTCAACACGGGTGTTCCTCATGCGGTTATTGTGGAAGACACTATCGACAGAGTTGACGTTGTTAAAGTGGGCAGGGAGATACGGTACCACGACAGATTTGCACCTGCCGGTACAAATGCAAATTTACATACGAGCGGGGTGTTGAAGATGAAACTCTGGCATGCGGTACGGGCGCGATTGCCTGTGCGATTGTCATGGCTTGTAAAAAAAGGTTAACGTCCCCGGTAACTGTTCAGACACGAAGCGGCGGATGTCTAAATATCTTTTATCAAGAGAATGGCGGCAAATATCACGACATTTATCTTGAAGGTGATGCGCGCATTATTTACAAGGCTCAGCTCTGGGAAGATGCATTAAAGGATGATTGAGACTCGTGTGTTTTGTCTTAATACCCCGTCATTTCATTCCAATAGCACAAGCAGATTGACGTAAAAAGATATATGATTTCGATAAGTTTAGAAATTCCGGGGCGGTAATGGGAATTCATACCGCATACATCGGTGCAGGGTCCAACATCGGGAATAAGCTTTTAAACTGTAAGAAGGGTATCGCTGCCCTGACAAGACCCAAAAAAACCGTATTGAAAGATTGCTCGCGATTTTACCAAACCGAACCCGTCGATTACAACGACCAGGACTGGTTCGTTAATTCGGTAGTAAAGATTGAAACCCATCTCGATCCGTTTCATCTGTTAGATGAACTAAAGTCAATCGAGCGCGATACCGGACGGGTGTATGACCCGATACGGTTTGGTCCTCGGATTCTCGATCTGGACATTCTTTTATATGATGATTGGGTGCAAAATTCATCCAGACTGGTCATCCCTCATCCCAGGATGCATAAAAGACGTTTTGTGTTACAGCCTATTTGTGATATAGATCCAAAAATCGTACATCCTGTTTTAAAAAAGGATATGCAATATCTGTTAGATATCCTGGATGAAAATGAACAAAGGGTCATTGAGTATCCATGCGATTATTAATTTTATTGGGCATTATATACCTTTGCTATAGGGTTTTTAAATCCTGGATGCTCCCAGGCGGATCACCGAAGAAAACGGTGTTTAACAAAACCGCCGGCGAGATTGATGACGTCATGATCAAAGATCCTTTCTGTGAAATATATTTTCCCAAAAAAGACGGTGTGCATTTGAGAATCAATGGAAAGGATTTGTATTTTTGCAGCAAAGAATGCAGGGATAAATTTCTAGAAAAATATTCAAAAAAATAGGAATTAACCTGTACACGCCGATCTTAAAAAATGTTTGCCACTAATCCCGCCCGTCTCGCCTAAGACCAAGCCGATGGCGGGCAGGTACAAAGTAAATTTCAAAAAATTTAGGCCAATTTATCACACAGGAGGGCTCACCGGATGAAATTTTTTATCGACACTGCAAACATAGACGAAATAAAGGAAGCACACAGTATGGGTATGGTTGACGGTGTTACCACCAATCCAAGCCTTATTGCAAAGGAGGGCCGGGATTTTGAAGATATTATAACAGAGATTTGTCAAATAGTTGACGGCCCCATCAGTGCCGAGGTTATCAGTACAGATACTGAGGGTATGATTAAGGAAGCCCGTCATCTGGCAAAAATCCACGATAATATTGTGGTGAAGATTCCAATGATCCTAGATGGCTTAAAAGCGACACGCAGACTTGCGGAAGAGGGGATTAAGACAAACGTAACATTGGCCTTTTCACCACTGCAGGCCCTAATGGCTGCAAAAGCAGGGGCTACTTATATAAGCCCATTTATCGGCCGACTTGATGATCTATCCCAGGAAGGTCTTTTGCTCGTGGAGCAGATTGTTGAAATTTACAGTAACTATGCATTTGATACCGAAATTATCGTAGCCAGTATTCGTAACCCGCTTCATGTGCTGGAATCAGCGTTAATGGGGGCGGACATTGCAACGATCCCTTTTAGTGTCCTCGGCAAGCTGGCTGCCCATCCTATGACCGATAAAGGTCTTAAGGCGTTCCTTGACGACTGGGAAAAGACAAAAAAGTAGGAACTTAATCAAAACCATGTTTTCCGGCGGGCAGATAAAAAATATATTGTGCCATCCCAACAGTTTGACACTGTTTCGTGTTGCTGCGGTACCGCTGATTGTGATTTTGCTTATGTTTCCGAGCAGAATCTGTACATTTTTCGCTGCACTGATTTTCACCGCTGCTGCCATTACCGATTTTTTGGACGGGTTTTTTGCAAGGCAAAGAGGATTGGTGTCTAACTTTGGGAAGGTTATGGATCCTGTTGCAGACAAGGTCCTGGTTTCTACGTCTTTTATTATGCTTACTTCTCTCGGGTGGATACCGGCCTGGATTGTTTGCATAATTATAGGGCGGGAGATCGCAGTGACCGGTTTGAGAAGTATTATTGCCAATAAGGGGCAAGACATTTCCGCATCCAGTCTTGGAAAATACAAAACCGGATTTCAAATTGCCGCCATCATTCCCCTTTTAATACACTTTCAATATTTTACGATCGATTTCCATGCAATAGGCATCATTTTTTTATGGGTGGCTTTGATATTAACTGTTTGGTCAGGTGCGGACTATTTCATAAAGTCCAGAAGTCTTCTTAAGTAATAATTTCCTCTTGACAAAATCATAAAATATATTTATGAAACTTATATCGTTGAGCGGGAATAACTCAGTGGTAGAGTGCGACCTTGCCAAGGTCGAAGTCGCGGGTTCAAATCCCGTTTCCCGCTCCATTTTTTTTGGGGGGGCGGCATAGCCAAGTGGTAAGGCAGCGGTCTGCAAAACCGCTATTCACCAGTTCGAATCTGGTTGCCGCCTCCAGATAAAATTAAAGGTTTGCAAGTATTTTAAAAACTTGCAAGCCTTTTTGTTTTTTATTATTAGTTGTTATTTTACGCTTATTCGGAATATAAAATTGTTGTACCCATGGCTGTTCATAAATTTATAGTGGGCTAAGCTCTGGATAAATTGCAAACACCTAACTTGTATGATATGCATAGTATTTATGGTGCTGGAAAGTGATGTTAATCGGAAAAACTGCGGGGTATTACTGTTATGGAGAACCTATTGGGCGAATTTTGGATGTTCAAACTTGCTTGTTTGGCAGGGGTGGCATATCTTATTTATTTTTTCATTAAAGATCGTATGAGGAAATAACCTGTTCAACAAAAACATCCAATGAAAGAATGAATCATGATCCGAATCAATGAAAATTATCTAAAACTTAGGTCTTCATATCTGTTTGTTGAAATCGCCAACCGTGTATCCTCATATCAGAAAGAGAATCCGGAAGCTTCGATCATCCGTCTTGGGATCGGTGACGTAACGCTGCCGCTACCGCCGGCATGTATTCAAGGGTTTCAAGAAGGTGTGAAAGAGATGGCTTCGAAGGCGACTTTCCGTGGCTACGGGCCTGAGCAGGGGTATCACTTTTTGAGGGAAAAGATCGCTTTCAACGATTATCAGTCTCGGGGAGCGGATATAACTCCGGAAGAAATATTTGTAAGCGACGGCTCCAAATGCGATTCCGCAAATATCCAGGAACTGTTTGACAAGGATATTAGTCTGGCGATTCCGGATCCGGTATATCCGGTTTATCTTGACACGAATGTGATGGCCGGCCGAACCGGGGATTTTAATGACGGGAGATATGACAAAATATTCTATTTGGAGAGTTTACCCGAAAACGGGTTCATACCACTTCTCCCTGAGAAACCGGTGGATTTGATTTATCTTTGTTTCCCCAATAATCCCACCGGCGCGACTATTTCCCGTGACATGTTGAAGACCTGGGTAGATTTTGCCCGGGAAAACAAATCTCTTATTCTTTTTGATGCAGCCTATGAATCATATATCCGGGATCGAACACTCCCACGTTCGATTTTCGAGATTCAAGGTGCTCGCGAAGTGGCCATCGAGTTCAGGAGCTTTTCCAAAACCGCCGGTTTTACCGGTACCCGTTGTGCCTTCACGGTTGTTCCCAAAACCTGCATGGCTTCTGACCGGAGCGGTCAGAAGCATTCCTTGCATACGTTGTGGAACCGGCGGCAGTCTACCAAGTTTAACGGTGTGTCTTATCCGGTTCAGAAAGCGGCCGAAGCGGCTTACACTGAAGAAGGTAAAACCCAGATCATTGGCTTGACAGACTATTATTTGAAAAATGCCGCCCTGATACGAAAAGA
>JAFDHQ010000198.1 GCA_019308685.1 Deltaproteobacteria bacterium | reverse complement strand
TCGGTCAGCACATCGGTCAGTGTATGAACCTCACCCGGCTTTTTAAATTCATCCATACGAATAATAGTTTTTTCGGTTGTGATCTCAACGCCTGGCTGTGGAGCTATCACTGTGATCGTCCCAATATCAATCGCCTTTGGTTTCTTTTCCTGGGCCAAGACAGGAGTTGCGATCATGCCCAGGATAAAAGCGAGCCCGGTGACAAAAAAGATGTTCCCAAACGGTTTGCTTTTTGTCTTGGATGTCATTTCTCCTCCATTCCTCTGTTTTCATGATGACATAAAAATGTTCTCAGGGTTCAGCCTATATCGGATTGACGGAGAAATGCCGTTGTGATATATAAATAACGGAGCATCCCTCACTCCGAGGGGGCTTCACCGGGAAGGCGGCTTAGGGTTTCCTGGTCGGTGCCTGCTGCCTTCCCTTATCCATTTTCATCTCTGATCCCTTAATCGACGTTTTTCCGCATCACCTCCTTTGTCACTTTTATCTCACAAAAAAAAGCCACGAGAGTGTCTCATCTGTTATCAGATGACAGCCTTCGTGGCTTAGTCTAAATTAAATCTTTTACAGACCTGCTATGTTCGAGATGATTTTATCGACAAGCGGCTTCTGCTGCTTTGTTTTGATAAAGTGCTCATTACCAAGGATTTCTATAATTGTCAACAGTATGTTTTTTTTCAGAAATAATCGATAGTTAAATATAAGGTATGGTTTTTTAAGATAAAGAGGATTGATGGTGCAGAAAAGCCGGAACACCTGGAGCAATATCCAAATGGCAGAATAAACTTGATATGCGGCCCTCTCTGTCAATAGGAAAAATCAGAGCTTCACCTCTTTGAATTAGAACTGATAGCTTAACCCTACAATCCGGGTGCGTTGATAGAAGGTTGACATATTTATTCTAACATAGAAAACTTTACCCTTTGGGCCCGGTCACAGTTAAGTGGTTTTACTTATCCGCAAATATCTATGGAAACCAGTTTAACCATTCTCCTGAGGCAAAGTAAGAAAAATCCGGGAATTTGCAGCATCAAGATAAACGCTGAATCCATTTTTTTAGCATCGTGTCTTGAAATTGATAGGTTACATCTTTGTATAATATTTCCTTCTCCATTAACGACGAAAGCGCTCTTTGCAAGACTGAGCCGGAATTGAATCCAGCCCGTTGGAGCATCTCGGCGGTATAAATACCCTTTCCCCCGGTCTCGGCAACCAACCGCAGTGCTTTTTTCTGGTTCTGGGTCAATAAGTTCCACAGGACAATGAACTGGTTTTTCTGGCTTGAAACAATCGATTTTTCGATGTCTTCAATGATAGCCGAGTCGATGATATCGGAACGCCACAGATCGAATAAAAACTGTTGAATGTACATAGGTTGGTAATCGCAGCGTTCAACGATGTTAACAACAATCTCTTCATCCAATGTCACATTTTTCTTTTTAAAAAGCTTTGTGGACCAGTCAATGTAATGGTGCGTTTCAATCTTTTGAAGCGGATAACTCCGAGCCATTTTATAGAATGCGTACTTGACAGAATCAAACATCTGAATCAATATGTGCTTCTGACTCCCGGAAAAAATGTAGCTGATGTTTCGATGTCCCTGGATCACTTTGCGGAGTCGTTTTTCGAATCCTTTTTCCGAGTAATTGGCGATCTCCTGAAACTCATCAAAAACCACCAACAGTTTCTGTTTTTCAGAATAGGATGCCAAAACCTGTAACGCCTTTTCAAGATATTGGGGCTTTTCCCTTGGCTTGATCGAAGCGGAAAGAGTCGGAAGCCCGGTGACAGGATCAAAACTGCCGGTCACCTTAAGTCCCGCTACTCGCTTTAAAATCCCTTCGAGTTTTGATTCGATTTGCATGATGCCGGTCAAGACGGCATCAATGAAATCATTTTCATCAAGCGTGCCGTAAAGATCAATATAGACGGCATTAACTTTGGGCTTCAATTTTTTGAGTTGCTTAATGACCTCATGCACCAGCGATGTTTTCCCCATGCGACGGTGTGAATAGAGCAAGACATTCTGAGAATTTTGGGCGAAATAGATTAGATCTTCTTTCTCTTGCTTTCGGTTACAAAAGGCTTCACCGGTTACAAACTCGGAATATGAAAATGGATTTTTCATCACCGTTCTCAATATTATACATTGTGTGTATAGACCTATTGCATATTTCTATTATGCAAAGTGTGTATTCACTTTTTGAATAAATATTATAACATTTATTATATGATGTAAAGCGGTTTCTGCGTCATTGGGGATCTTGATCAGCAATTAGACGTCTCGGAAATTCTATAATTAGTTGAAATAATTGATATTTAATGACTACTTCATGTTGCGATGCCACATGGAGTGGTGGAATGATGGAATGATGGAATGATGGCCTTCGTGGCTTAGTTTAAACTGACTTCCTTACAGACCTGCTATATCCAGGCTGACCTGAACGACAGGCGGCTTCTACCGCCCTTTTTTTGATTTATCTTAATATCACCGACTTCTTGTACCTGTTAATGGGAAATGTGGGTTTTCCCATGCAGAACATATGATTAAGGCCTATCCGCGGTTTTGAAGCAGCCTCGTAAGCTCTTCAACGGCATTTCCTTCACAGCTATGTTAGTAGTCGAAGATTATACATCGCTTTTGTAAAAATTCCTTGCAATTTTACAAAAGCGATGTATAATCACCCTATGATAAAATCTTATATAAAGCGATTGCTTAAGGTACCGGAACGTTCTTTTTTCCTTTTCGGACCCAGAGGGGTTGGAAAAACTACATGGCTTAAACACGTACTGCCGGACGCCCTTTTTTTCGACCTGCTTGACACATCTTTATACTTAGAGTTGTCTCAAAGGCCGGGCAACCTGGAGCCTATGATCGGCAACCTGCCCGAGGATTCATGGATCGTTATGGATGAGATCCAAAAAATTCCCGATCTCCTTGATGAAATCCACCGGCTTATGGAAACAAAAGGCTGGAGATTCGCCTTGAGCGGTTCTTCAGCAAGGAAGTTGCGCCGGGGAGGGATAAATCTTTTGGGTGGCCGGGCCGTTACCCGCAACCTTGCCGCTTTTTCTTGTAAAGAACTTGTAGATGCTTTTGATGTTGAGTTTTCACTCCAGTGGGGATTTCTACCATACGTTCAGCTTGACCGGAAAAATGCCGCTGATATCCTAAACTCTTATGTAAACACCTATATCAGGGAAGAGATTAAGGAGGAGGGCATAGTAAGGAGCCTTCCCCCGTTTTTAAGGTTTTTGAACATTGCCGGGCAGTTAAACGGTCAATTGATAAACAGACAGAATATTTCTCGTGAGGCCGGCGTTCCCAGAAGCAGCGTGGATGTTTATTTATCAATTTTAGAGGATACTCTTCTCGGATATTTCCTTCCTGCCTATCGCCCTAATGTAAAAGTCAGGGAGCAGACCCACCCAAAATTTTACTGGTTTGACCCGGGGGTTGCACGGGCCGCAGCAGGTCTTCTCTTTGAACCCATTGACAGGCTATGGAAAGGCATTGCCCTGGAAAATATGGTTTACCATGAATTAAGAGTCCATAACCTGACCCAAAACAAAAACCGGGATATATCCTTTTACCGGACAGGCAGCGGGGTGGAAATCGATTTTATTATTGAGACACAGAAAAGGCGACCGTCGTCAAATGCTCATGTTGTTTGCCTGGAAGTAAAAATGGCGGAAAAATGGAACAGAAGGTGGGAACGGCCCATGCGTTCGTTGAGCAATTCCAGCCGTATTCATGTAGACAAGATGTTTGGCATTTACACGGGCAAGAGGGCATATCACTTTGATGGTATAGACATTTTTCCATTACCGGATTTTTTAAAACGGTTGCATCAGGGAGATGTTTTTTAGGAATAAACCTTCAGCTCTGCTCCCGTGCTTTTGATTTGTTTTCAATTCCATTGACTTATTCACAGGTACCATAACCTCCAGCCGGTGTCCCATTTCATCATCCACGACCACCTTCCAATCGCCCGGAGTATCAGGAAAGAAACAGAAGCGGCCGTTCCTGTCTGTCCTACCGGACTGAAAAGTCAATTTGGCCCCGGGAGCCGAAATTTTTACCCTGGCGTAGCTCATGG
>JAFDHQ010000197.1 GCA_019308685.1 Deltaproteobacteria bacterium | reverse complement strand
AATCGCAAAGGCTTACGGTTGCTTGCAGGATGAAATAGCCAGGTTAAACGTTTCCGGTAATCTGCACGATATCGGAAAGATCGGTATTCCTGACAGTATTCTCTTAAAACCCGGCCGGCTTACAGATGAAGAGTATGAGATTATAAAAAAGCATCCTGTAATCGGAAGCAATATTATCGGGCATTTCGGCATGTGGACAGATGAGCAGAGCATCATAAGACACCATCACGAAAGATTTGACGGGAAAGGGTATCCTGACGGTCTTAAAGGAGAAGAGATTCCGCTGCTTGCTCGAATTTTGGCTGTGGCGGATGTTTATGATGCGCTTACCACTGATCGTTCATATAGAAGAAAGATGCCGGAACATGTTGCAGTTAAAATTATCAGAGAAAATGCGGGGAGTCAATTTGATCCCAAAATTGTAAATATCTTTCTAAAGCTACAAAAGGAGGGGGAGATTAAGGTTTAGTTACTAATAAGTAAGTTAGATTCTCGACATAACTCTTATCAATGGAAATGTTACCGAAGCCTTTTCACAAGTGACTAAAGTTTGAAGTGATCTAAAGTGCCTAAAGTTGAGGTAGCGCTAACGCGCTGCCATTAAAATATAATTGGCTGAAAAATTCCTTAATTTTAGCTCACTTTAGCTCACTTTTCACTTGTAACTTTTTCTGTTTTAATATCAAAGTTAGCATATCAGTAAAAATGTCGAGCAGGATTTATACTCCTTAGTAAAAGGACGGGCCGATCCGGATTTATGCTATGGAGTGTATAAGATCTTGTGAGCGCTTCGCCATGTAAAGTCTTGCGTCGGCCTTTGAGATTAATTCTTTTTCGTTTTGCTGAAAATGGAGTTCTCTGGTCGTAGAAATACCACAGCTTATTTTTACATTGATCTTTTTAGATTTCCACCTGAAGTCATGATTTTCAACAGCCGATAATACTCTTTTCGAAAGCATTTCTGATCTTTTCATTTCAGTATCAGGTAGAATGATTGCAAATTCATCACCCCCATATCTTGCCAGAATATCTGTCTGCCTTACTGAATTTTTTAAGCACTCAGCCAGATCCTTGAGGACAAGATCGCCTGCCTGATGACCTTGAGAATCGTTGATAACCTTGAAGTTATCTATGTCAATCATGATTAGGGAAAGCGATCTATTATATCTTTTTGCCCTTTGGAATTCTTTTTGAATAGTGTCCTGGAACCCTTTGTGGTTTAAGATGCCGGTAAGGCCATCTTTAACCGCCAATTCTTTAAGCCGGTGATATTCCTGGGCGTTTTTCAGGGACAAGGCCAGAATATTGGATATGGTTGACAGCAACTCCAGTTTCCCATCGTCGAACTCCTCCCCTTTTTTGGGTAGAATAACAAGTAATCCCAGAGGGTTTCCCGCTAAAGTTAACGGCATGACCCGCTGTTTGGAAAGGGATATGGAATCGGATGAAGAAATTTTGACACTGGATGAATATAGATGAAAATCAGTTTCTTTTATTAAAATCTTTTCCCCGGACAGGGAGTAAAATTTGTCGGCTATGTCTTGTTTTAAGTTTTCCAGTATTTCTTTATTGATTCCATTTTCCGACAAATGAAAGGCAAGGTTCCACCGGGAACCGATACGGTAAAGCATGCCCAAAAGAGCGGGTTTTATAACATTTAGAAGCCCTGTGTCTAAAACCCGGGGAAGAATCATACTCCAGTTCATATCGTACGCAACTTCGGTGGTAAGTCGATTGATAAAGCTAAACTCCTGATTTTTCTTCCTGAGGTCTTCTTTTTCCCTTTCAAGGTTCTGATTAACCTCTTTTAACTCATTGATCATTCCCAAAATTTCAATAAAAGATTTTCTATTTTCCATTCCGCCCAAAACGGTTTTATAGGTCCGCTTGGAAAGATTGGACCGTGAAATAAAACCATACGCCCCGGCCTGGAGTATCTCGGATATCTCTTCCGCTTTTTTGTTTTCACCATAAAGGATGAAACAAGACTTGGAGCTGTTTTTTTGAAGAAGACGGATCCATTTACAGGCTCGGTCCTCAATCCGGTCGTAATCGGCGAGAATTGCAGCAAAATCATTTTCAAGGATGATATCTTCGATTTCTTCGGAGAGAGATATGATATCGACATCAAAACCTTTGGGCCCAAGGATTTTTTCGAAAAGATTCCAGTCCTTTTTTTGATCGCTTATCACTAGGATTTTATCATCCATACGTATACCTTCATTAATGCGAATTTTTCAATAAGATTCGATCCATCCTTTTGAAATTATATGGAGAAGTTATAAGCAATATTTGTGCCAGTATAAAAAGAATATAAATTCTTCCTAAAATTTAAAAAAGCTTGGATTTCTTTTAATAACAGGTGCTGCTGATGATAACCACAGCAGCAATCCATTTTATAAAACAGTAAAAAACAGGGGGGTGAAGCTTGCAACCAATGGGTATGTTCAGGGAGTGTCAAAATCTTAACGCAATCGACAAAAAAACCGGCATCAAAACATACCGCTTTAGGGTTCATAGGTTTCGGATTAAATCTATTATGAAATCTTTTTCAACTCTAAGCGGTGAACCCTGAACCTTTGAACGCCCGCTAATAATATTATATGGATCTTGTTTAACTATATTAGGTTTTTTTAACTGATCTGTGGTATGATAGTTGCATATTTTTCTTGCGATTTATTATTTTCCATTCTTCTTTTTTTTCATTCAAGGTGATTGATATGCAATCGGAAGAGAGACGATCCTTTGTCAGGGGGAATTTTTCTTTTAACGTTAAATTCAAAACAATGACAAAGGATGAATATGAAGATCTAAAAAAATCTAATGAAGCAATTTTCCCACCGTTTAACCAAGAACAGAGTATTGAAATCAATAATAAAGAGATAAATGATGGCCATCCTGTAAGCGCCTCATTGATAAATCATCTCGTGGAGATAGACGAAAAACTGGACCAGATATTAGACCTTTTATCAAAGGATAACACCATAGAGGGGCTGTATAACCAGGGAGTGGGGCTAAATATTAGTGGCTCAGGAATGAAAATAATGGTGGATCGATCCCTTGAAAACGGACGGATCATTCATACAAAGTTTTATCTCTCGAAGTCTCCTCTTGTTTATATGGACATATTTGGTGAAGTTGTCCATGTCATGCAGGTGGATAAAGACGGTGGGACCTATTACAACCTGGGGATAAAATTTCTTGATCTCAGCATAAATGACAGGGAAAGGATTGTTTCTTCTGTTTTTCAAAGGCAGAGGGGGAATATTAGAAGAATAAAAAGTGGGCTATGATTTTCTTTTTTCTCAAAATCGGAAATTTTTTCCGGAATCCTTTTGTTGGGAAGGGACTTTTTTGCCATAAAAAGGATTCCCATCAATTTTATGCAAGATTCAAGTTATACAATCGCTTCGCGATTCTATATAACGCGGCTTCGCCGCTCTAAAAAAGGAAATTCCTATACTATCAAGGCATAAAATATTATATTAAACTTAAGGAGATGGAGATCCATGGATTTAAACATGAAAGTTATGATTGTTGATGATTTTGCCACAATGAGAAGGATTTTAAGAAATATTCTCAAGCAAATCGGCTTTAAAAATATTATTGAGGCCGATGACGGCAAAAACGCCCTGAAAGAGCTGAAAAAAGGAAAAGTTGATCTGATAATGTGTGACTGGAATATGCCGGAAATGCCGGGGATCGAACTATTGAAAAACATCAGATCGGATGATGAATTAAAGGACATACCTTTTGTAATGGTTACGGCTGAGGCACAGAAAGATAATATTGTGGAAGCTGTCAAGTCAGGGGTAAGTAATTACGTAGTGAAACCGTTTACAGCCGAAACAATAACTGAAAAACTTAGTAAGGTATTTGATGGCTGATCTTAAGTATTTTAACGGAACGTATGATAATTACTATGATAACGTTTTTTTTCTAAAGAGACGGGCTTTCAATGCCGAATAAATAGGTAATACGAATATTGTAATAAAGCTGGGGGATTGAAAAATGGATATTAACAGAATATATGATTTAATCCAAGGGCAACAATCATCACCGAAGAAGATGGATAGTGATTGTGGATTCAAGCAAGTTTTTGA
>JAFDHQ010000024.1 GCA_019308685.1 Deltaproteobacteria bacterium | reverse complement strand
AACCCTTTCAAAAATAGGAAAAAAAGAAAAACTGGAGAAGCTCAAAACCCTTGATTTTGCCTTCAGAAGCCGTTCTTTTCTCGGCAAGCACGTCTTGAGCGTCCGGGATTTATCCTTTTCTTATGATTCCCGTAAACCGTTAATCAAGAATTTTAACATGACCATCGGGGCAGGAGAGCGCATCTGTGTTGTGGGAAAAAACGGTAAAGGTAAAACCACCCTGCTAAGACTATTGGCCGGAGTGCTCAAGTCGAAAAGCGGTAATATTGTCTTAAACCCCGCTGTCCGGAAAGGTTTTTTTGAGCAAACCAATATCCAAAGCCTGGTCCATACTCAAACCGTTGAAGAGGAAATTCTCTATTCACATTCAGATGTCGATCGTCAGCAGGCGCGCAATATCTGCGGGGCCATGCTGTTTGACGGCGATAAGGCCTTAAAAAACGCTCGCTGAACTTCACGCCGCCATGCAAACGGTCACACAGACCGGTGACGGTAACAGAATAACGGAGCTTTCAAAGTCGATTGACCGTTGTCATGCGAACATCGAAAAACTTTATGATGAACTTGTGAAAGCTTCCGGTGTGTTAGAGGCACAAAAGGCTATTTTTGAAGAAAAATTGGAAAGGATAGACATAATCGAAACCACCAATAGATAGAACCTTGCTCCCCTTGAGTATTCCCACCAAGGTGAGCAACATCCCCTTTTGATAGATTGCAGGATCAAGGAACTGCTTTGATTGAACAAGAAAAATGAAAACAATATAAAAAGCCCGGAAAAACGTGCAGGGATGTGCAGCTTTCCGGGCATCCAGTATTCGATGATCACTATTTGATCAACTATACTTTTGGATAAGTCCTAACAACGTATTTTTGAATTTTGTTCCCTTATTTTTATCTTTGACATCCAACGAATCGTTTTCAGCATAACAAGCAAAATATTCGTGCGGTGTTTTACCGGGCACAATATAGAGAGATAAAAAAACATTTTTCTCGCATCCGGAGTCTTGTGGTACAGTATTAATGTTATCTGTCGGTGCAGGCCAGTCATGGGTCGCAAGCATCTCAAGATGTTTCATTAATTCATCCTGCCATGTTTCTAGAGCTTCACCCCTTTTGTCAACCACCGGTATGGCGTCTAAAACAACCACAAGTTCCGCCTCGGGCGCGCTGTCGATCAAAGACTCAAAAACAGACTTGCTGGTGGTAACAAAAAGTCCGGAATCTTGTCGATCCTGTTGCATAAGACGGCTCCATGCGTGTATCCGCTCTTTTGTCATGTAATGTCCCGGGTCATGATTTTCCAATGTTTTTTCCAGAGCAGTTTCTTCATCAAGAACCTGGTCTTCGCCTTTAAGATCTCTCATGAAATCCTGTTCAATGGCTTCTATGGCCTGAAGATCCTGACTTAATGTGAGGTTCTGAATGTCATATTCCCGGGCAAGATGAAGAAACAATCCGGCATTCAGCAGAGGGTCGGATTTTTTTTGCGAACGGTTTTGTCGATCCCTCTTGCTTTTGATATCAGCCGTTATCTGTCTTGTCGAGTTTTCATCAAAAAACGGAATCTCATGGGCTCTGGATTTTAAAAAAGCGATTTCGCTTCCCTGGTGGGAAGTTGCCCAGGAACGGTATTGTTTGACAACTGCATCAAGTTTGTCTCCGTCATATTTCACGGGCATCCGAATGTCGAGAATGCCCCTTTCTCCCCAATGTTGCATCTCATCCGGTATTTTTATGCTTGAGATTTGATACACGACGGTCTGCCTGAAACAAGCTGCAAGTGTTTGGCAAACAGGTTTTGAAATAAATGTAAATGGAAAATAAACGGGTTTCATAATTCCTCTCTATGTATTAGTCAAATCGATTTCTTATCTTTTATGGTAATCCCCATGGCTTTTAACTGGTCCCGAATCTTATCGGCAAGATCCCAATTTTTCTCCAGCCTGGCGTTATCTCGTTGTTTGATCAGGCGATCGACCTCAGGGTCATGAAATTCATCTTGAAAATCGAATATTTTTAATACAGAATCTATGTTACGAAACGCATCCACAATATTTGCCGCACCGTCCGGATCTATTCTTTTTTCCTGAGTCAGGATATTCACCTTTTTTACAATTTTAAAAATCGAGGCCATGGCGGCCGATATATTCAGGTCATCATCCATAGCGCTGACAAAACCGTGTTTTAAGTCGTACAAAAGCTGGTCCAACTCGGGATAAGAAGAAGCGCCCGATTTCACGTGAACCAGAGAATAGATACAGGCATCAAGCCTTTTTAAGGAACGTTTGGCATCTTCAAGCCTTTTCTTTGAAAAAACAACGGGTTTTCTGTAATGTACGGAAAGCAACCAGTATCTGATCATCCTGCCGGAATATCCCATATCTGCCAGATCGGAAAGGGTGGTAAGTTCTGTCCCCTGTTCGTCTATTTTTTTACCGTCCACCAAGACCCGGTCGCAGTGCACCCAGTATCTTGCAAGGGGTTTGCCGGTCATAGCACCGGCAATTGCGATGACATTTTCGTTGTGGGGGAAAACCAGCTCTCGGCCGCTGGTGTGGATATCATAGCTTTCCCCAAGATATTTCATTGCCATGGCAACGCACTGAATGTGCCATGACGGACGCACATTGCCCCATTCGGTTTTAGTGAATATTCCTCTTTTCAGTTCAGAGAGTCTGGATCTTTTAAAAAGCGTAAAGTCTCTTGGATTATCCTTTTCATATTCATCAAGATCTACGGTAGCACCCAGTTTTATTTTGTTGATATCGATACCAGACAGACTGCCATAATCGGAAAAGCGAGAAATATCAAAGTACAAAGATCTTAGTTTCTCATATGCATATCCTTTTTTCACCAGTTTTTCAGCCAACGCAACCATATCCTCGACATGTTCGCTGGTTTTAGGGTATTTAGAGGCCGGCTTAATTTCAAGAAAATCTAAATCCTTTTTAAAGGAATCGATATGTTTTTCAGTAAATTGAGAAAGCTTTACACCCGCTTTTTCAGACCCGTTTATGGTCTTGTCGTCCAGATCTGTTATGTTCATGATATGTGTAACATCATACCCCCTGTATTTAAGATAACGATACAAAAGATCTGAAAATACAAAACGCCTGCATTCTCCCAAATGCATTCTTGCATGTACCGTGGGCCCGCATGAATAGAGGGAGACCTTGCCCGGTAAAAGCGGTTCAAAGGGTTCTTTGGTCCGGCCTATGGTGTTGAACAGTTTTAGGCCTATTTTTTCGCGCACCGTAAAAAGCGGTGTGCTTAAATATCGTTCACCACCGTCCGGAAATATCACCACGATCGTACCTTCAGCCATTTTCTCAGCCTGCTGTTGAGCAATGACCATGGCGGCGCCACTGCTCATACCCACAAATAGACCGTCTTGTTTTGCAAGCTGCCTCGTCATCTCAAAGGCATCTTCGTCATCGATATTTACAATTTCATCAAGAAGTTTTTTTTCAAAAATCTCAGGGCGATAAGCCTCTTTCATATTTTTTAGGCCTTGAATTTTATGCCCCAGATAAGGCTCAACGCCGATGATCCGTATATCGGGGTTATATTCTTTCAACCGTCTTGCAAGACCCATAAGGGTTCCGCTTGTACCTATGGTGGCGACAACTGCAGACACCTTTCCGCCGGTCTGCTCCCAGATTTCAACGGCTGTTCCAAAATAGTGGGCCTGCCAGTTCGCGGGATTGTTATATTGATCCGCCATAAAATATAATTCGGGGTTTTCCCTGGCCAACCGATAGACCTCCTCAATGGCGCCATCCGTCCCCAGATGTCCGGGGGTCAATAAAATTTCCGCGCCACGGGCTTTTAAGATCTTTTGCCGCTCAACGCTGGCAAACTCGGACATGGTTAATAGAAGCTTATATCCTTTTACCGAACATACCAGTGCCAATCCGATGCCCGTGTTTCCGCTTGTGGCCTCGATTACTGTTTTATCGGGGGTCAGTTCGCCGGATTTCTCACCGTTTTCGATCATAAAAAGAGCAGCTCTGTCTTTGATGGAACCACCCGGGTTAAAATACTCCAGTTTTGCCAGGATTTTTACCCGCGGATTCGGATTAAGGTTTTTTATTTCAACAAGCGGTGTATTACCGATGGCCTCAAGAATTGAGTGGGTCATTATTAAAATACCTCATTTTTTCGTTAGGTATTTGTATCAATTTCACTAGACAATATCTTTATGATTTCATTGCGAACCTGATTCTCGTCCATAGATGCGTCGATAACCTTAAACCGGCCGGGCTCAAGGCGTGCAAGCTCCAGATAACCGGAGCGCACTTTATTGTGGAATGAACGTTTTTCTTCTTCAAATCGGGTTTCAACACTCTCCCTTGCGCCGTTTTCAATCTGTTTCCAGGCTCGTGAAAGCCCCTTTTCAGGGGGAAGATCAAGCAAAAACGTAATGTCCGGATTTAAGTCTTCAAACAGCAATTTATGGAGTTTGTCTATTAACCCGATATCTAATCCTCTTGCAAAACCTTGATAAACAACTGTGGCGTCATAGAAACGGTCACATAGAACCGTTTTGCCCGCCGATAAAAATGGATATATGAATTCTCTGATATGCTGGGCCCGGTCAGCGGAATACAACAGAAGTTCCGTCAAAGGGTCCATATCTTTACTTTCGGGGTCTAAAAGAATGGCCCGTATTTTTTCTCCGATTCGGGTTCCTCCCGGCTCTCTTGTGATGACACAGTCATGACCGTTGTCTCGAAGAAATTTATCCATATGGTTAATCTGGGTTGTCTTGCCCGAACCTTCTATTCCCTCAAAGGAGATAAACATAACACTCCCATTCAAATGTCTAAAGTGAGCTAAATTTTTTAATTAGGAACCCACTGGTCAGTATCATTATCTAATGGTCCAACACTTATTGAGAGGTTCCCTGTTTCTTTTTCCCTTTATAAAAATGCCGCTCAAGCAGTCTGTGATAAGAGGTCCAGGGCTCATTGGGATCTTCTTTGGCCATAAAATCACGGATGCCACTAACCTTTGAATCTATCTCATCAATATAATTCAGTATAACCGCTTCAATGGTTTTGGGTGGTTCGGGTGACCCGAATTCCCGGGTGCCATGATGACTCACAATCATGTGCTTGAGCAAAACCATCTGATCTTCCGGGAACTCCCTAATTCCTGTTAGTTTTTCATCGATCATTTCGATCCCTATCACAATATGGTTCAGCAACCGACCCTGGTCAGAGTAGTCTATCCTGAATTGGTATTCGAATTCTCTTGTTTTGCCGATATCATGTAGAATTGCACCGGCAATCAGGAGATCTCTGTCAATTCCGCTGTAATGCCCGGCAATTTTGTCAGCCAGACTCGCCATTGACAGGGTATGTTCCAGAAGACCTCCAATATAAGCATGGTGCACTTTTTTTGCTGCAGGTGCGATTTTAAATTCTCGAACAAAATTTTCATCATTCAAGAATGCTTGAATAAGCTGCCTGAAATAAACGGTTTCAATGGAAGCAGTTATTTTCAAAATCCGATCGAACATGTCCTCGATGTTTCGGCGAGTCGTGGGCAAAAAATCGGCAGGATCTACTTCATCAGCGGAAAATGCTTCCATCTTTTTGATGACCAGCTGCAAAGTCCCTTTATATTCATTAACAGTTCCCTTAATATATACAAAATCACCGGAAGTTACACCGGCGGTTATCTGATCCACATTGTCCCATACCACACCTTTTAATGTTCCTGTTTTATCGGATAAACTCACATTTAAAAAATTATTCCCATCTTTTTTCTGGGAAAGATTTTTTTCGGATAATACAAAGATATCATCAATCGAATCCCCGGCCTTGATATCCGTTATAAACTGGTTTTTCATACTGCAGCCTTTGTAGTTGGTAATGAGAACTTTTATTAGGTGATATTCCACCGCTTCAGTTCATCAATCATCTCGTAATCCGTCATATCGCATTTAATCGGTGTTATGGAAATGAAGTTATCATCAAGTGCGGCGCCGTCGATTTCAGGATCTTTAAAAGAAGTATTGGAATCGTGTCCATGCCAATAATATGTGCGGTTACGAGGATCGATTCTCTTTTCAAGATATTCAGAATAAAGGGCGGTTCCCTGCTTGCTTATCCGAACACCTTCTATTTTATCCGTAGGTATATCGGGGATATTTACATTGAGGAATGTTCCGGAAGGGAGTCCTTTTTTATATATATTCTCAGCCAGTTGTGCTGTAAAATGGGCTGCGTGGTCATAGTCGGCAGCCTGACGTCCCTGTATGGAAACAGCAATTGCCGGTACGTTGTATAAAGCAGCCTCTTTGGCAGCGGCAACCGTCCCGGAATAGTTGATATTGACGCCCACATTTGCACCGGGATTGATTCCCGAGATGACCATATCCGGTTTGTCATGGAGGATTTCCATGAGGCCCATCTTGACACAGTCGGCCGGTGTTCCGTTCACAGCATACCCCTTGAAACCGTTATCGATATTTACTATGTTGGTTCGAAGGGGTTGATAGAGGGTAATACCATGCCCGACAGCACTTCGCTCCCGATCCGGAGCAACGACCGTTACACGGTGACGGCGTGAGAACTTTTCATAAAGCGCCCAAAGCCCTTTTGCGTAAATTCCATCATCATTTGTTAATAAAATATTCATTTTAAGCGATCATTTTGTAATTTTTCAATAAGTTCTGGGTTATGAAATAAAAACAATAAGCTAAATCCATAATTTTTTGAGAAGTTAAATCATTTTGCAACTACATCTTGATTTTTTTGACTAAATAACATTTATACTCGATATTTTATTCTTATTCAAGATGTTATTGATATGGATTCAGGGTAAACGTATTTGATATCAGTGAAGCGTAGCGACGGCGTGGAGCGTTCTTCCCGTATGGGTATTTAAATGCGTTTGCCCGGGAAATGGATCATCAGACTTGCTGAATTTTTCATTTTAATTGAAGCCATTTGCCCGGAATATTTGATATGAGCCGTTTACAAAACTCCCGTCTTTTGCGCCAAGATTGCATTAATAATTACGGCAAAGTTTTTTTGTGCTCCAAGTACAAAGCCTCTTTCTTAGCTTTAGTCGCTTACACTCAAAAGAAATACGAGGTTTTGAAACTCGCTCGGATACCCAAAGCAATTAATTGTGTTTCGCTGACCCTCCTTA
Organism: Deltaproteobacteria bacterium; assembly: GCA_019308685.1. GTDB lineage: Bacteria > Desulfobacterota > Desulfobacteria > Desulfobacterales > UBA11574 > S5133MH16. The sequence goes on along the minus strand of JAFDHQ010000024.1, from coordinate 54,984 downwards.
TCCTGATTGTTACTTCTCATTATGCCTCGGCTGAGGGAAAAGCCCCACTGTTTAAGGATGACCCCACGGTGCCGTGGCATATTGTTGCCGACGAAATACATTATGACGACACTGCAAATCAATATATCGCTAAAGGCAATGTAACCATAACAAAACAAGATAAAAATCTAAGCGCCGATTATGTCCGTTTTGATCAAAAAAACATGAAAGCCTTTGCAAACGGCCATGTCATCATGACCGTAGGACAAGATATACTGACCGGAAGCCGGATGGAAATGGATCTGAATACTGAAACGGGAACGGTATATAATGGAACGATATTTCTTCAAGAAAACCATTTTTATATAAAAGGAGACAAACTTAAAAAGGTCGGAAAAAACTCATATACTGCTGATAAAGCCAGTATCACAACCTGTGACGGTGATCGACCGCCATGGAAAATTACAGGTAGAAACCTGAAAATTACAATAGAAGGGTACGGTTTTGTGAAGCATGCAGCGCTTTGGGCCAAAAAAATACCGGTACTGTACACTCCGTTTCTTTTTTTTCCTGCAAAGTTAAAACGTCAGTCCGGTTTATTGCCCCCCCAATTTGGCTATTCGGATCGCAAAGGAACAGAATATATTCAGCCCGTTTACTGGGCCATAAACCGAAGCTCGGATGCAACGTTCTATTTAGATTATATGGCACATCGTGGGGAAAAATTAGGTCTGGAATACCGTTATGTTTTGGACGAAAGGTCCAAGGGGACATTGATGTATGATTTTTTGAATGATGAAAAAGTAGATGACGGTTCTTTTGACTCAAGCGAAAAATGGGGATATGAAGATGACAACTTCCTGCGGCCCAATTCCAGCCGGTACTGGTTCAGGATGAAACAGGATCAGGCGTTGCCCTTTGACTTTTCCGCAAGGCTTGACCTAGATATCGTGAGCGATCAGGATTACCTTCTTGAATTCAAAGACGGATTAACGGGCTTCAAACAAACCGATTCTTATTTTCTTGAAACCTTTGGCAGAGACCTCGATGATAATGATGACCCGGTAAGAACCAACAGTCTTAATTTAAACAGGATCTGGCCCGCATACAGCCTCAACGCCGAACTCCTCTGGTATGATAATGTCACAAGCCGTCGCTGGGAAGAAACGAATACAACCTTACAAAAACTGCCCTTTATAGAGTTCGACGGAGCAAAACAGAGGATTTTTAGTTCATCTTTTTATTTTGATCTCGATTCCGAATACACATACTTTTACAGGGAAGACGGTGCAAGGGGCCATCGTATGGATGCGCATCCCAGGTTCTATCTTCCCTTTAATTATAAAAACTATTTCACCGTTGAACCCTCTTTAGGCGTGCGGGAGACGGTTTGGTATCTTGATAAGGAAAAATACAGCCCTTCTGACAAAAAAAGGCTCAACAGACAATTATATGACACAAAAATAGATCTTTTCTCCGAAATCTATAACATATTCGATTTAAATGGAAAAAGTATTGATAAGATCCAGCATAAGATACGACCGCAGATCACCTGGGACTACATACCTGACCAAGACCAGGATGAATATCCATGGTTTGATGATTTAGATCGAATTGAAGAACAAAACCGAATTACTTATTCCATTACAAATACGCTCATCTCAAGATCCAAAGAGAAAAAAGAAAAAAAAGAGGTACATATATTAGACAAACCCAACGGTGATGAAAGTTATCATCCGCCCAGCCATATTTACAACCAGTTCTGCCGTTTCAAGCTGGAACAGAGTTATGATATTAATAAGGAAAAAGAAGATGATCCTGAGCCGCTTTCCCCGATTTACGCTGAACTTGAAATTATTCCGGGCAAATACTTTTCAATAGATGCTGATGCCGAATGGTCCCACTATGACAACGAATTTCGATCCCGAAATGTTGAATTAAACTTATGGGATAACCGCGGGGACAAACTATTCTTGGAATACAGGTACACCATCGATTCCAGTGAATCGATTTATACCGATCTTCTTTTAAAATTATCAGACAGGCTATCGGCATCTGCAGAATATGAACGGGATATTTTTAATGGTCAAGTCATAAAGTACGGGCTGGGCTTTTTATACGAGAGGCAATGCTGGTCGTTGGAGTTTCATTTGATAAAAGATGAGAATGATTACAAGTATCAATTTATGATTAAGCTTTTTGGAATAGGAGAAATTGGCTAAGGGCTCGCGCAAAAATAACTTCACATTTTTACATCTCAGCTTCAAATAACTTCACATTTTTACATCTCAGCTTCAGCCCATCTTTGGCTGATGCCTCACTCGCAAAATCCTCGAAATAGCTCGCTATTCCTGTGGTTTTGCTCTTTCGGATCAGCCAAGTCTGGACCAAATCTGAGCGCCAATTCTGCGAAGTTATTTTTGCGCGAACCCTAAGGAACGATAGGGGTTACAAATAATCCCACTGGACATATTCAACCGAACATAATATATGAATAGACAAATGAAATTATCAAATCTGACATATTCCTGGTATGTCTTGCATACAAAAAGCAGGTTCGAAAACGTGGTAAATGAAGGCCTGATAAAAAAATCCATAGAAGTTTTTCTTCCAAAGATTCAGGTCAAAAGCAAACGCCGTGACCGAAAGGCCATGATCAGGGTACCGCTTTTCCCCGGATATCTGTTTGTAAAAAGCGATCTTAACCCTTATGAACATCTCGAAATTGTAAAAACAGTCGGTGCAGTCCGTTTAATAGGGAACAAAGACGGGCCGATTTCCGTGCCGTCCGATACCATAAAATCTTTAGAGATCATGGTCGGAGGAAACAATCCGGTGATAACTGGAACCCGTTTTAAAAAAGGAGATCAGGTAATCGTGGTTTATGGCCCCTTTGCCGGTGTAATCGGAACTTTTGCCCGGTACAAGGGGAAAGGGCGTGTCATTGTTAATATCGAAGCGCTGGGGCAGTTTGCCGGAGTCGACGTGAGTGAAGAAGATATTGAAAAACTGCCCGAAATATTATCATAAAACCAAACAAACTGCCGTTTTTTAAAAATTGATAAATTTTTATTTTCACAAAGCCGTGGAATTTTTTTGACGTTAAATTTGTGTCTGTTTATGAATCAACATTTGGATTTGAGTCCATATTAGGCCAAGAACAGCCGATACGACTATTAACCACTCTCCTTCAAAATGGGACCATACCCCACGCCCTTCTTTTTATCGGGGTTGAAGGAGTGGGCAAAAAAACCGCAGCCATGGCTTTGGCAATGGCATGTAACTGCATGGCCATCAAGCCAACGCACCATTCAGAAAGGATGAAAACCCGATCCGAAACTTACACGCCATATAATCAAATAACAACCATTAACCCTTGCGGCTGTTGCAAATCATGCCGGAAAATCGAATCGGGCAATCACCCGGATATAATTCTACTTAAACCGTCGGGTCCTTTTATCAGGATTGGTCAAATACGTAACCTTTTAGGCACTCTTGCCATGAAACCTTTCGAGGCAAGATTACGTGTGGTCATAATCTCTGACGCCCAAGCCATGAATCCTTCAGCGGGGAATGCCCTCCTCAAGGTGCTGGAGGAACCTCCGGATCGAACGATTCTGATACTAACAGCTTTGCAGACATCCGACCTTCTTCCTACAATTGTGTCTCGATGCCAACATATTAGATTTAATCCGGTTTCCCGAAAAAATCTCGAGTCGTTGCTACTACAAAGGCATGGAGCGAATTTGGACGAAGCAAAGATAATAGCAATCATGGCAAACGGAAGTGCTTCCAAAGCTGTTTCCATGATCAACATCATAAATAGGGCAAATTGGATAAACCGCAGAATCTGGTTGATCAATGAAGTTGAATCTTTACCGCTAAGTTCTATGGGTTCACGCATGGCATTTGCAGAAAAGTTGTCAAAAAGCAAAGAAATTCTTGATGAATCTCTTGAAGTGATTAAATTCTGGTTCAGAGACCTTGTTGTCTGTAAATATCATCCTGAAAAAATTATCAACAGGGACTTAAACCAAAGAATTCAACGTGCTTCCGAAAAGATGAACGTTACTTCACTGATTTCAAAAATTAATGATATTGAATCAGCTCAAAAACATATTCAGGCAAACACAAATTTGCGTCTGACTCTAGAAGTATTAATAATGCGACTTGCAAAAGTTTAAGACTCATTATACATGATACAGAGTATCTGAAACATAGGGTGTTCAATAGGATACGAAACTTGATATGAAAAAAATAGTTGGAATAAAATTCAAACCTTCCGGAAAGATTTACGACTTTGACAGCGGTGCATTTGTGCTTAATCGCGGGGACCATGTGATCGTGGAAACCGAACAAGGTCTTACGTTCGGAACCGTTGCATTGGTTCCGGTGCCCTGTGACAAGTCGACGGAAGGAAGAACAGGTAAGCCGTTGAAAATGGTATTTCGTCTGGCAAATCAAGAAGATTTTCGTCAAAGAGAGAAGAATCTTAATACTGAAAAACAGGCCCACTCCTATTGTCTAAAATGCATCAATGAACTTGGGCTTAAAATGAACCTTTTTTCCGTTGAAAGCTCCTTTGATGCAAGCAAATTGACATTTTTTTTCACGTCTGAAGGTCGTGTTGACTTCCGGCAACTCGTCAAGATGCTTGTTAAAAAATTCGGTATCAGAATAGAGATGAGACAGGTGGGAATACGCAACCAAGCGAAGATGTGTGGTGGTATCGGAAGGTGCGGTCGTGAAATATGCTGCTCGGCATTTATTGAGAAATTTGGACCTGTCTCTATACGCATGGCAAAAGAACAAGGGCTGTCATTAAACCCCACAAAAATTTCCGGCCAGTGCGGCCGACTTATGTGTTGTTTGACCTTCGAATATGAAATGTACAAAAAAATTAAGTCACAATTCCCAAAAATCGGGGAAACCGTAAAAACCAAAAATGGTAAAGGCAAGGTAATACGCCATAATACGATCTTCAATCGAATAGCCATTCGTTTAGATGAGGGTCAGGATATAGAAGTTGGATTAGATAAAATCTTTAGGGGGAAAAAATAGGATTAAGAATGTCAAAACCCTTTTATGTAACAACACCGATCTACTATGTTAACGCCAGACCCCATCTTGGCCATGCGTACACAACCATTGTAGCGGATATCGTCCGCAGGTTTCACTCCATGAGCCAAGTAGAAACGTTCTTGCTTACCGGTACGGACGAACACGGTGACAAGATTGTACGTGCTGCTAAAAAGGAGAATCTAAGTCCCAGGAAGTATGTGGATAAGATCAGCAGGCTCTTTAGGACGCTCTGGCCCGAACTTAATATAAAATACGATTGTTTTATTCGAACGACCGATACATCCCATATTGCGATTGTTAAACAGGTCATGCAGAAAATTTATGATGCCGGCGATATCTATTTTAGTGAATATCAAGGCCTTTACTGTTTTGGATGCGAGCGTTTCTATACGGAACGGGAACTGGTTAACGGTAAATGTCCTGACCATGAAACCGAACCTGAACCTATCGAAGAATCCAACTATTTTTTCAAGATGAGCCGTTATCAGGACTGGTTGATTGATCATATTAAAAACAATCCTGATTTTATAACTCCGGAACGTTATAAAAACGAAGTTCTGTCCTTTCTTAAGGAACCCCTTGAGGATCTATGCATATCCCGCCCCAAAAAAAGACTCAAATGGGGAATCACGCTGCCGTTTGATAAAGACTATGTTACCTATGTATGGTTCGATGCACTTTTAAATTACGTTTCCGCCTTGGGATATCCGGATGGGAATCTATTTAAAAGATTCTGGCCGGTTGTACAACACATAGTGGCCAAAGATATTTTAAAGCCCCATGGCATTTACTGGCCGATCATTTTAAAGGCGGCGGACATTCCGATATTTAAACAACTGCATGTTCACGGATACTGGAATATCGATCAAAGCAAAATGTCAAAAAGCATGGGAAATGTCGTAGAACCGCTTCAATTGAAAAATGTTTACGGACTCGATTCATTCAGATTTTTTCTGATGCGAGATATGGTTTTCGGGCTTGATTCCAACTTCAGTGAAAAGGCACTGGTACAGCGTATTAATTCTGATCTTGCAAATGATCTGGGTAACCTGTTCAGCAGGGTTCTAACAATGGTGCATAAATATTTTTCAGGAGTTGTTCCACAAGTCGATTCCCGAATGGAAGAGGAACTTGGGTTCGGACTGAAATCGGATGCATTGCAAGCTATTAAAACTTACGAAAAAAATATGGGAGCGTTTGCCTTTCACAAGGCGCTCATGGCCATCTGGGAATTGATCAGCCAGCTGAACAAGTATATTGATCTGACCACGCCCTGGGTACTTGCAAAGAAGAAATCGAGCAGAAAACAACTTGAAGTTGTAATTTATAATCTTCTTGAATCCCTAAGAATCATATCCGGCCTTATTTATCCCATAATGCCGGAAACGGCCGAGACCATGCAAAAACATCTGGGGTTGAACCCGAAAAGACCATTCTATCATCTTGATTCCCTAAAAACATGGAAAACCCTGATTCCCGGCACGAATTTGCCCAAATCAATTACACTCTTTCCGAGGATAGATCTAAAAAAGGGAAATACGTTACGGCCGGAGGTAAGCCATCGAAGTTCTGAACCGGCTGCCATCAAGCCCGAAATCACCCTCGACACACTCAATAAGGTCGATCTCAGGGTGGCTACCGTGATCCATGCAGAAGCAATACCCAGAGCCAAAAAACTGCTTAAACTTGAAGTTGACCTGGGTAAAAGGAAAACCATTATTGCCGGGATTTCTGCAGACTATTCTCCCGAAAATTTGGTAGGCAAACAGGTCATTATTGTTGCAAATCTCAAACCTGCCAAATTGATGGGAATACTCTCCCAGGGCATGTTGCTGGCCGCTATCGATGAAAATGGTTGTACGGTAGCAACACTGGACAAAAAAGTAAAACCGGGAACAGTCCTAAGTTAAAATTAGATTCAATATTAAAATTCTAAATTACAACCATTTGAAGGTTAATTGTCCATTAAACAATGATTCCCCACAAACTTGAAACCGAACAAGTAGCCCTCAAAAGACCGGGATGGAGAGAGTATCAGAATAATTTGAAATGGACTGCCACCAAAAAAAGATTAATCAATAAAACCATTAAATTATTCGCCCTGGTTATTGCTTTTCTTATTTCGGGTTACGGAATATTCGTCGGTCTTGGCGAAAAATCATTTTCTCATTTAATTGGTCATTATTTTTCCTCATCCCATGATAAAAAAATCGACTCCCGCCTTAATTATGGTAAGTTAATAGACAAAAGCAATGTTCGTGACCTGCTTAAACATATATCATTTGTAAATCTTAAGAATAAAAGTTTCGACTTTTTTTCGGATGGACGTAAATTTCAAATTGACACCAGCCTTGACATAAAACTGCAGGGCTATCTTCTAAAAAAGCTGAAATTAGACACATCCAGATACATCGGAATCGTGGGTATGGATCCAGCAACCGGCAAAGTTTTATGTATGGTCGGTTTTGATAAGACAGATCCGTCTAACAATCCGTGCGTGGACAGCAGATTCCCCGCAGCGAGTATTTTTAAAATCGTTACCGCATCCGCAGTTGTTGAGAAATGTGGCTTCAATCCGAGTTCTAAACTTTCATACAACGGGAAAAAACATACCCTGTATAAGTCCCAGCTTAAAGACCGGACAAACAAGTATACCAACCGGATAACATTTCGAGAGTCATTTGCACAATCGGTTAATCCGGTGTTTGGGAAAATCGGTGCCCTTTACCTGGGTAAAAATACGCTCGAAAAGTACGCTGAAGCTTTTGACTTCAACAAAAATATCGATTTTGAGATTCAGATTGCTCCGAGTTCTGTCTATTTGTCCGATGAACCTTACCAATGGGCTGAGGTCGCCTGCGGGTTCAATAATAAAACAAAAATCTCTCCCCTTCACGGTGCAATGATGGCTTCAGCAATCATCAATCAGGGGAGTATCATGGAACCTACGGTAGTTGATCAGATCATTAACGAAAAAGGAGAAATCATTTACCGGAATCGTTTGGTCACGATTAACCAGGCAATTACCCCCAGAGCATCTAAAGTCCTTAATCAACTCATGGCGGCCACCATTCGCTCCGGCACCTGCAGAAAGGCTTTCAGAGGATATAGAAGAGATAAGATTCTTTCCAAACTCAATATCGGCGGCAAAACAGGCTCCATTGACAACAAATCTCACGATGCCCGTTATGACTGGTTTGTGGGATTTGCCGAAGAAAAAAACGGACCGCAAAAGATCGCTTTATCAGTGATTGTCGCCCATGAAAAATACATTGGCCTGAGAGCGAGCTATTACGCACGGATTGCAATGAGAAAATATTTCCACAGTTATTTTAAAAAAGCCGCTACCTGATGTCTAAAACCTTAACCGTGATGAATTCGATGTTTCGCGAATTCATCGATATTGGGAGTATCAATGAATTGTTTAATTAAAATCTATAGTCTTATCCGTCAGATACCTGGACTGATTTTGAGTTGTCTTTTTGCAGATGTATATTTTGGAAGACATATGGCCGACCTGCCGGATGGTTCCATAATATTTTTACCATGCCAAGATAACATGTTGTGCTGTGGACTCGCAGGAATTGTTTCTTTTAAGAAAAAGAATAAAAAAGACGACCGCATCGACATTAACTCTTTGAAAGATATGTTCATAAAAATCCAGGATCTTTGCTATGAAAACTGCAGGCAAAATGGCTTGAATCTTGAAGATCATTATCTGGGTGGAGAAAAGCAGATTGCCGCTCTTTTCCAAAACGTGCGAAACTTAAAATGCAATGATCTTTTTTATAATCTTTTCATTCACCGGAACAGTCAGCGCGAACTTGAAAAAATGGCCGACCATTTTTTCGAATTCATTGATAAAGAACAACGGTTGCTGGACCTCCAAATGGGAAATCTTGAGTCTGATGAAGTAAATATTCTGTCACGGCGCATCGATTTTATCAAAGATATTGCCTGGTGCCTTACCTCTGAAATTGCTAATAATATCAATAAGATAAAAAGTTTTTTGGGGGATGACCATGAGACTCCCATCAGTTATGAAGTCAATATTTTCAAACAGATCAATGCCGTACTGAACAGTATCGACCGTCTGGAAGTCAGAGGTCGCGATTCTGCAGGAATATCCATGATGTTTGTTCTTGAGGGTTCTGAATTTGACAGATTCGAAGAAATAATCAAAAAGAAAAATCTTTATGATCAGTTGAAAGAGCGGTCTTCCCGTGATGTTCTGGTTAACCTGGGAATCGAAGTAAATGAGTCAGGAGACGAAAACGGTCAAAAACGTGTGGCCATTGCCCTTACCTATAAAGTTGCCGCTGAAGTCGGGAGTCTCGGGGATAATATTCAGTCCCTACGCAAACATATAAAAAACGATACGATTCTCCATAAACTGGTCTCATTCCATCCCAAATACCATACGATTTCCGCCCACACACGCTGGGCATCGGTGGGCGCTATCAGCGAACCCAACTGTCATCCTGTGGACAACAGCACCTCAGGGAGCAGTGCTCCAAAAAGCGGTATCATACACGCTTGTCTGAACGGAGATATCGACAATTATATGGAACTTAAAAATGAATATGAACAGCACGGCGGTGTTATACCTCCGGATATCACTACAGATACAAAGATCATACCACTTCAGATCGAAAAGTATATTAACCAGGGTGTTGAGGTTCAAGAAGCGTTCCGCCTGGCAGTAAATGACTTCAAGGGGTCACATGCCATATCAATGCATACCGATCTGGCTCCAGGCAAGATCTTTTTGGCTCAGAAAGGAAGTGGTCAGGCCATTTTTATCGGTATTGCAAAAGATTACTATATGCCGACTTCAGAGGTATACGGACTGATTGAAGAGACCCCCTTTTTTATCAAGATGGACGGTGAAAAGGAAGCACAAGGCAGAGACGGCATAACCCGGGGACAGATTTTCATCTTGAATCAGGATTCCGCCGGCGGCATGGACGGCATTAAAGCAGTCTATTATGACAATACCCCGATCAAGCTGAGTAAAAATGATATAAAGCATACCGAGATTACTTCAAGAGACATAGACCGCCAGGATTTTCCCCATTACTTTTTGAAAGAAATTTCGGAATCTCCGCATTCTGTGGAAAAGACCCTTCAGAATCGTTGGAAAATCAAAGAAGATAAGATCCGGCGGTATGTCGTCACCCTGGATGAAAAGACATTCCCTGAAACGTTGCAGAAGGCCCTGCTTGATAAAAAAATACGACGAATCTTTTTTGTTGGACAGGGCACTGCCGGTGTTGCTGCACATGCATGTGCAGACATTCTGAATTACTATATGAACAATCCCTTGTTTTTTATCAGTGCAATCAAAGCATCGGAGCTCAGCGGGTTTAAACTCGATGACGATGACGATAAAAAAATGATGTCAGACTCCCTTGTGATTGCCATTAGCCAGTCCGGAACGACCACAGATACAAATCGTACCATCGATATGGTGAAAGAACGAGGCGCCTACACCATGGCCATCGTTAACCGCAGGGATTCGGATATCACTTTCAAGGTTGACGGTGTTATGTACACCAGTAGCGGGAGGGATATCGAGATGTCGGTCGCTTCAACAAAAGCCTTCTATTCCCAGATCGTTGCAGGTGCTCTTCTGGCTCTTAAAATTGCCCGACTTCAAGGTCGCAGGAGTGATTCCTTTGTTGAATCACAAATTAAAGAGCTTCTTGAAATTCCCGGCCATATGAGAAAAATTCTTTCAATGCATAACAAAATCGGAAACTCTGCAAAAAGGCTTGCCACAACCAAGACATACTGGGCCGCCGTAGGCAGCGGCCCCAACAAGACGTCAGCAGATGAAATCAGGATCAAACTGAGTGAGCTTTGTTATAAAACGATTTCATCTGATTATGTTGAGGATAAAAAACACATCGACCTGTCATCGGAACCGCTGATCCTTGTTTGCGCCGCCGGAGCCAGGGGAACGGTAATCGGAGATATTATAAAGGATACGGCGATATTCCAGGCACATAAGGCTACGGTCGTTGTCATCGCCAACGAGGGTGAAAACCGTTTTGAGCCCTATGCAGCGGATGTTTTTCACGTCCCGATTGTCAGTGAGCATTTTGCACCCATCTTGAACACCCTGGTGGGACATATCTGGGGGTATTATGCTGCCATGGCAATTAATGAAGGGTCACGCTTCCTATACGGGTTCAATAAAGATATCCAGAGAATTGTAGACGACTATGCGAATAAGGGCTTGGATGTTTACGAATTGATCCTTGAAAAATCTTTCAGGGAAAAAATCGCTTTTTTCTATAAAGAATTCAGAAGGAAAAAAAGCGATAACAGTTTTCCGTCTGCCATGGGTCTTGAAGCAGCATCGGATCTAACCTTGCTTTTAAAATATCTGTCCGGGAGACTACCGGTATCTGATTTTGAAATAGATTTCGGGAAAAAGGGTACGGCGCTAAACATGTTGAACACACTCTTTGAGTGTTTGGGAGAATCAATTAACTGCATGTCCCGACCTGTGGATGCTATCCGGCACCAGGCCAAAACTGTCACTGTGGGGACAAGCCGTATCAGTGAAAAGCTGGAAGGGATTCTGTTTCAAGCACTGACCCAATACAATATCCATACTTCCCAACTGATTAACCGGAATATTTTGGTTCTTAAAAATCTACAGGGAATCGTTTCAAGGATAAAAGGAGCCATTTTTTACAGAATCCAAGGCTTGAACGTTCTCGGTGAACCCACAGATCAAACCACCATCGAAATAATAAAAAAAGAAGGTACCTTAAAACCGATTCCCTCCCGTGTGGAAACCGACCGCCTGTTGAAGGGGACCAAAAGAATCATTGTACGGGAAGGGAATGTATACATTGGCATAGGACGGAAAGACGACCGAAGCATTATCGTTATTCCCATTATATCCACCTCTGCGGCCACACCGAATTTGATTGAACACATCCTGTTGTTGAATATATCGTTTAAAGAAAATGTTCCGCTATATGTAAAGATAAAGGCCCTGGGCGGAAAATATGAGCGCATCAAAAACATTGTCCAGGAAAACAGTGTGGTGTGGGATGAACAGTATATTGAGCTCGTGGGAATGAAAGAACTTTTTGGAATATCTGCGGAAAAAATCGGGGAATTCATTGTCTCCCGTGTTTCATGATTTGTATTATGAATCAGTTAAAATCGCTACCTCCGGGGGTGGCGATTTGATGCTACCTTTGATAAACTCGTAAAAAGTCCGATTAAAAGTTCAAATTCAAGGCGTGCAAATTTTGTAATCATGAGGCGTACTTATCGTACGTTGAATGATTGCGAAATGCAGCACAACGCAGAAGTTGGACTTTTTACGAGACCGTCACCTTTATAACTCAAAATATATAGGAGATCACAAATGCCTGAAAAAAAAGATTTTATTATCAAAGACAAAAGAATGTTCGCGGAAGGAGATCAGGGTCAAGAGACCAAAGAAGAAGCAACCAAACCTTCAGAAAAAGAGGTTGAGGAAAGTAAATCCGAAGAGGCGGCTGCTCCTGAAGAGGATAGAACAGATTATCAATTGCCGAAAATCAATTTCGCCACCTTTATTTTTTCGTTGAACTCATCTGTACTGGTGCAACTCGGTCTCATAGACGATCCTGCCACCGGGAAAAAGACGAGGAACCTGCCCCTTGCAAAACAGACCATAGATATTTTAGGCATGCTGGAAGAGAAAACCCAAGGGAATTTGACAAAGGATGAAGAGACCATGCTAAAAAATATTCTATATGATCTGAGGATGTTATATGTAAAAGAAAAGGGATAGTCCGGACATGTCATGAGGATTCTCTCTCCTGCTAAAATAAACCTGTTTTTAAAAATTACAGGAAAACGACCCGACGGCTACCATGATCTGGTAAGCCTGATGTGCTGTGTCGGACTTTACGATACGGTTTCACTTACCTTTGATGTTACGGAGGCCTCTGTCTCCTGCAGCCATCCGGACGTTCCGGAAGATGAAACAAATCTTGCCTTTACTGCTGCATCTCTTTTTTTTAACACCCTGAATATAAATAAAAGCGTAAAAATTTCCATAGAAAAACAGATACCGGTAGCAGCCGGTCTCGGAGGGGGAAGCAGCAATGCAGCTGCTGTTTTTTTGGGGTTGAACCGCCATTACGGCTATCCATTTTCCCTGGACAAACTCATATCCATGGGGCTTTCAATCGGGGCGGATGTGCCCTTTTTTATTTTCCGGAAACCAGCAATAGTATCCGGTATCGGTGACAAGCTCAAAGCTTATCAAAAGCTTGAAAGTTTTAAGATATTATTGGTTTTTCCCGGTTTTAGCATTTCAACGGCCAAGGTTTATAAAAATCTTAATTTGGGATTGACAAACTGCAAAAAAAAACTTAGAAGTTTCCTTTTGAATGAGCAGAGCTTTGATCCGAGATGCCATTTATGCAATGATCTTGAAACCACTGCGGCATCCATGTATCCGGGCATATTTACAGTTAAAGAGGCTCTTTTAAGACATGGCGCATTGGGAGCGCTTATGTCAGGCAGCGGATCCACGGTATTCGGCCTTTTTTCCGATTCGGATAAAGCCTTGAAAGCAAAGAACGTACTTGCAGAGAACGACAAGTGGCAGTTGTATCTTGTTGATATGATAACAAAAGAGACAAGAGACAACTCGAAACAGGGATATTTGTAACCCTGCATCTATGATTATGGGGCGTCGTCAAGTGGTAAGACACAGGATTTTGGTTCCTGCATTCGGAGGTTCGAATCCTCCCGCCCCAGCCAGGTTGTGTCAATGGCAAATGGGAATATAAATGAATGATTTTGTAATATTTTCAGGAAATTCAAACCCGGCCCTTTCCCGAAAAATATGTGAATATATCCAAGTTCCTCTGGGAGGGGAAAAGGTAAAAAGATTCAGTGACGGTGAGATCCAGATCGAAATAGATGAAAACGTAAGATCAAAAGATGTTTTTGTCATTCAGTCCATCTGTTTTCCGGTCAATGAAAATCTGGTGGAGCTGCTTCTGATGCTGGATGCCTTAAAGCGTGCCTCGGCAAACAGGATATCAGCGGTAATTCCGTATTACGGATATGCACGGCAGGACAAGAAGGTAGCGCCGCGCGTTCCGATCAGCGCCAAACTGGTTGCGGATATACTGACCGTGGCCGGTGCAACCCGGATCATTACAATGGACCTGCATGCCGGTCAGATTCAGGGGTTTTTCAACATACCGGTGGACAATCTTTTTGCTGCTCCGGTTATTATCGATTATATCAGAAAAAAATTTAATAATGACCTGGTTATCGTTTCTCCGGATGCGGGTGGTGTTGAAAGGGCCAGAGCATTTGCCAAGCGCTTAAACGCCGGCCTTGCTATCATTGATAAGCGGAGAGAGGCTCCCAACCAAGCCAAGGCCATGGCAGTCATCGGCGATGTTACAGATAAGATCGTGGTTATTCTTGATGACATGGTCGATACCGCCGGCACCCTTGTCGAAGCTGCCGGAGCTATCATGAAAAATGGCGCCCGGGAGATTCATGCCAGCTGTTCCCATGCAGTTCTGTCAGGGCCGGCAATCGAACGGATTGAGAATTCGGACTTGAAAACCCTGGTTGTAACAGACACGATCCCTTTAAATAAAAGTGCCAAGGCCTGTAATAAAATCAAGGTGCTTTCGATTTCGGAGTTGATTGGCGAGGCGATTATTCGCAGTTTTAAAGGAGATTCCGTAACTTCTCTTTTTGTATAAAACCTAACCCGGATAAACCGGAACCAAAAATATTTGCCACAAAGACACAGACACAAAGGATATTTTAATTATTCTTTCTTCGTGTCTGGTGCCTTAGTGGCAGAATGGAAAAAGTTTTTTCAGGAGGATTAATATATTTTGGAGTTAATCGAATTAAAAACAAATATCAGAACCACCACAGGCAACGGTCCTGCACGCAGACTCAGAGAGGCAGGGCAGATACCTGCCGTGCTTTACGGCCCGGATACAGAATCCGTTCTGCTTTCCGTCAATATCAGCGATATCGATAGGATTTTGAAGACGGGAAGAATCGGCCAGGTCCTTTTAAACCTTGTTATTCCCCATAATGGAGAAACATCGACCAAGACGGTTATGGTAAAAGAACTGCAAATCCATCCGGTTTCACGCAACTTCCTGCACATCGATTTCTATGAGGTCACAATGGATCGTAAGATCATCGTTAATGTTCCCGTAACAACAACCGGTAAGTCAAAGGGCGTTGAGATTGGGGGCATACTCCAGATCATCAGACGTGAACTTGAGGTTCAGTGCTTTCCCCTCGATGTTCCGGAATCTATTGAGATTGACATTACGAATCTTGATATCGGAGATTCGATTCATGTGGCTGATATCCCCCGTCAAAGCGACATTGAGTTTTTGGGTGATGAAAATTTTACGGTAGTAACCATAGTCAGCCCCAAGATAGAAGAAGAGGTAGAGCCTGAAGAAGAAGAGGTAGAGGAGGGTGAAGAAGTCATCGCTGAAGAAGGTGAAGAACAACCTGAATCCGGTGATGAAAAATAATGTGACGGACTTTTTTTATGCCGCAAAAACGTATACGCCTGGTCGTCGGACTCGGCAATCCGGGTAATACTTATAAAAATACCCGGCATAATGTAGGATTTATGGTGGTGGATCAAATTTCAGAAGTTTTTTCTATCGCCTTTGTAAAACAAAAATTCGACACCATTTTCGCACGCGGATCCATAGACGGTGTTGAGGTTATCCTGGCAAAACCCATGGCCTTTATGAACAGAAGCGGGCCGCAGGTTCAGAAAATTGCAGGATATTACAGGATATTAAGCGAGGACATGTTGGTTGTTCACGATGACATAGACCTTGCTTTTGGAAGAATAAAAATAAAGGAGAAAGGAGGGGATGGGGGACACAAAGGTGTAAGGTCAATAATAGATGCCTTTGGCGGAGGTAATTTTATACGTCTTCGTATCGGCGTCGGGCGACCCGAGGCCGGGATTAGTGCTGCTGATTATGTTCTGGGAAAATTTACTATAAAAGAAAAAAATCTTTTACACCGGATCATTACAGAGGCCCGGGATGCTGTAGTTACAATCCTTTGTAAAGGTGCAAAGGAAGGGATGAACAGGTTCAACAATAAAAGAATTGTAATTTCAAGTTAATTATTCAGATGGAGGAAAAATGGAAGCTGTATTGAACAATTTACCGTTGTATTGCACGCTGGTAGGTGTTTTTGGAGTGCTTTTTGCGATTTCTATAGCTGGAATGGTCAAGAAAGCGCCTGCCGGAGATGAAAAGATGCAGGAAATTGCCGCCGCTATTCAAGAAGGCGCTATTGCATATCTGAACCGCCAGCTCAAAAGTATGGGCATTGCCGGTATCATTATTTTCATTATAATCTTTGCCACCCTTGGCGCAAAAACCGCCATTGGATTTGCGATCGGTGCAGTCGCATCATTCATGGCGGGATATATCGGAATGCGGGTATCGGTTCTCGCCAATGTAAGAACCGCAGAAGCCGCCAAAAAAGGACTTGCGGCCGGCCTATCTCTGGCCTTCAAGGGCGGTTCTGTTACCGGAATGATCGTGGCCGGTCTGGCTTTGACCGCCATATCCGGATACTATACCGCAACCCATGATGTTATGGCCCTGGTGGCCCTGGGTTTTGGCGGAAGCTTGATTTCGATTTTCGCACGGCTGGGCGGCGGGATCTTTACCAAGGGAGCTGATGTGGGAGCTGACCTGGTCGGTAAAGTTGAGGCAGGCATCCCCGAGGACGACCCCAGAAACCCGGCGACCATTGCCGACAATGTGGGCGACAATGTGGGCGACTGTGCGGGTATGGCCGCCGATCTTTTTGAGACATATGCGGTTACGGCCGTAGCCGCCATGCTGATCGGCCATCTTCTTTTTCCCAAAAATCCAATAGTGGTCGAATTCCCGCTGGTGCTCGGCGCTATCTCAATCATCGCTTCTGCAATCGCTGTTTTCTTTGTTAGACTCGGAAAGAGTGAATACATCATGGGCGCCCTGTACAAAGGGATGTTCGGTGCTGCCATCCTGGCAGCCGTTGCATTCTACTATGCCTGCAACAAGTTCATGGGAAATTTGGAAGGTATTTCCGCCATGAATATTTACTATTGCACGCTTATCGGGCTGATTCTTACCGTTGTCATTGTTATCATTACGGAATACTACACAGGCATTTACGCACCGGTGAAACAGATTGCGCAAGCATCTACAACCGGCCACGGTACAAATATCATCGCCGGTTTGGGCGTGAGTATGCAGGCCACGGCGGCTCCGGTTCTTACCATCTGCCTGGCAATTTATATGTCATATTACTTTGCGGGCCTTTATGGAATTGCCATGGCCGCCATGTCCATGCTCTCCATGACCGGTATGGTTATCGCCATTGACGCTTACGGGCCGATTACCGATAATGCCGGCGGGATTGCTGAAATGGCGGAAATGGATGAAAGCGTCCGGGCAGTCACAGATCCTCTGGATGCGGTGGGAAATACCACCAAAGCGGTTACCAAGGGATATGCCATCGGTTCTGCCGGTCTGGCGGCTCTGGTTCTGTTTGCAGCCTATGTACAGGAATTTGCCATCCACGGTGAAGCAAGCGCTGCTGCCATTAAATTTGACCTGTCCGACGTCAATGTTATCATAGGTCTTTTTGTCGGCGGTCTTTTACCGTACCTGTTTGCTTCCATTGCCATGAAAGCGGTGGGCAATGCCGGTGGGGCAGTGGTTGAAGAGGTTCGCCGCCAGTTCCGCGAAATTCCGGGCATCATGGAAGGTACTGCCAAACCCGATTATGGCCGGTGTGTTGACATTGTCACCAAGTTTGCTCTAAGTGAAATGATTGTTCCGGCACTTTTGCCGGTGGTTGCGCCACTTATTGTCGGTTTCTTGCTTGGCAAGGTCGCTCTGGGCGGGCTTCTGATCGGGAGTATTGTAACCGGTGTTTTTGTTGCCATTTCCATGACTACCGGTGGAGCTGCCTGGGACAATGCCAAGAAATATATTGAAGACGGCCATCTGGGCGGCAAGGGGAGTGATGCCCATAAAGCGGCCGTTACCGGTGACACGGTTGGCGATCCTTACAAGGATACCGCAGGACCGGCCATTAACCCAATGATCAAAATACTGAATGTTGTTGCATTGCTGATGGTACCATTTTTGCTGTAATAAAACATTCATAAAACTTGTTTAACCAAAAAAGGACCGGCGTAATCTGCGTCGGTCCTTTTTTATTGATTGTTCGTTGATTATATGGTATGAAATTAATTAAAAATTAATGAAGCGTAGCGAAAAACTCGATCCATAAATGAGGATTTTTGTTCAAGATCAAGGCATGTGAAAAAAATAACCACCCCGGTACGATCTGCCGGACCTACGGGGCAGGCAGGCATATGTTTAATATTCCGAGGATTATTTTTTGAACATAACGCAGAGACTTGTCCGCCTCCGGCGGATTGGGCAAAAAGACCATTTATGGATGGACACTGGTTAATTGTTATATGACAAGCGTCCGATGTGTGACACATATAAAAGTGAACAAACCGGTGTTAAAATGAGTATGAAAAAGAATAACGAAAAAACAAAAGCATCTCAGCAAAAAGTGCGAGAGTTTAAAGCCGGGGATCTCGCGGTTTACCCGGCACATGGTGTTGGGAAAATTAATTCTATTGAGAGCAAGATCGTTAACGGCGAAGAACATGATTTTTATATGATGAAAATTCTCGAAAACCAAATGACAATCATGATTCCCACATGGAATGTCGAACAGGTCGGTCTAAGGGATGTGATCGATGAAAAAGACATTTCTAAAGTATACGACGTCATGAAAAAAAGAGAGGACTTGCCTGGTGAAACCCAGACCTGGAATCGCAGGTACAGGGAATACATGGAAAAGATCAAAACCGGTTCGCTTTATGATGTGGCCGAAGTTTACAGGGACCTTTCTCTGCTGAAATTAACAAAGGATCTTTCCTTTGGTGAACGTAAACTTTATGATACTGCTCAAACACTGCTGGTAACGGAACTTTCCACGGCCAGAAATACCGATGAACAAACGATTATTTCAGAGATGGAGTCGCTTTTCCCTCCTAAAAAACCCGAAGGTGCAGATAATTCCGATAATTTCGACTAACCACTCTCCTTTTTAAGATATGCACGATCCAAGTGCCTTTACAATCTTTGTGGATGCATCTGATTCGGGAAAACGCCTGGATCTATTAGTCGCCTCCCGCATTTCCGGTTGTTCCCGTTCTGTTGCTGCAAACCTGATTCGCAATGGAAAAATTCGGGTTCAGGGAGCAGCAAAAAAGCCCGGATATCGTGCAAGAACAGGTGATGAGATTTGTGGCATCATTCCGCCACCTGAACCGGTATTGTTTAAACCCGAGCCTATTTTTATCGATATTCTGTACCAAGACAATGATATTATCGTGCTAAACAAAGAACCGGGAATTGTCGTTCACCCTGCGCCGGGCCACTACAGCGGCACTCTAGTGAATGCACTTCTTTATCATTGCCCGGAAATTGAAGGGATCGGCGGAGAAATAAGGCCGGGGATTGTACACAGACTCGATAAGGACACATCCGGTGTGATGGTGGTTGCAAAAAATTCGGTGGCACATCATGATCTGGCCCTGCAGTTTAAATCGAGAAGTATTAAAAAGAAATACCTGGCCCTTGTTTATGGCAGGATGGAATCTGATTCCGGCACGGTTTCACTTCCCATTGGCCGACATCCTGTTGATAGAAAAAAAATGTCCACCCATAGCCGAAAAAGTCGCAGGGCCGAAACAACATGGCGGGTCAGGAAACGTTTTGCCCAGGCGACCCTGGTGGAGCTTAGTCTCAAAACAGGGCGAACTCACCAGATCAGAGTCCACTGTGCCGCTATAAAACATCCGGTTGTCGGTGATTCGGTTTACGGGGGTCGTAAGGCCGGAAAAAGCACCGCAAATGATTTGTTGAGATCGGTTCCAAGGCAGATGCTCCATGCCCGGCGGCTTGAGTTCACCCACCCTGTAAAACAAAAGAGGCTTTGTTTTAAAGCCCCCGTCCCTCCTGACATGGGAGACATTCTAAAACTTATAAGCGCCTAACGATCATAGAAATCTTTTATCTTTTCAACCACATATGCAATCTGATCATCCGAAAGTTCAGGATATATCGGAAGAGCCAAGGTATGTAAAGCCGCATACTCGGCCACGGGAAAATCGCCCTTTTTGTAGTCCAGCGCCAAAAAACATTCCTGAAGATGCATGGGAATCGGATAATATATTTCAGTTCCTACTCCGGCATCATTTAAAAACAGGCGAAGCTCGTCTCTTTTATCCTTTACGCATATGACAAACTGATTGTATATATGACGCTCTTCCTTTTCAACCGGAAGCTTGATCACATCATCAATTCCCGCAGTTGCAAAAAGTTCTCTGTATTTACGTGCGTTCTCCTGGCGGGATTGGGTCCATTTGTCCAGATGTTTCAGTTTTACGGAAATAACTGCAGCTTGGAACGCGTCCAGTCTGAAGTTACCGCCGACCAATTTATGATAATACTTTGGATGGGAACCATGAACCCGAAGAACGCTCAATTTATCATACAGGTCATCCGAACCGGTTATGACCATGCCCCCGTCTCCAAAAGCACCCAGGTTTTTTGTTGGGAAAAAAGAGAAACAGCCAAAATCGCCCATTGATCCCGCCCGCCGACCCTGGTATTCCGATCCTATGGCCTGTGCAGCATCTTCAATAACAAAAAGATTGTATTCTTTAGCAATTTTTAAGATTGGATCCATATCCGCACATTGGCCATACAGATGAACGGGTATGACAGCCTTAAGGCTTGCCAACTCATTGTCGGTCATGGCAGCGATGACACGTTCCAGGCTTTCGGGTGACATATTATACGTATCCGGATCAATATCCACAAAAATTGGGCGGGCTCCGGTACGAAATATGGACCCTGCCGTCGCAAAAAAGGTATACGGCGTTGTGATAACCGTCTGTTGAGCGTCCATATCCGCTGCCATCAGCGAAATCAAAAGGGCGTCGGTTCCGGATGAAACTCCCAGGGCATGCTTTGAAAAACAATAACCGGCAATATCCTTTTCAAGGGCCTCGACCCTTGGACCCAGAATAAAATACTGGCTTTCAAAAATTTCTTCCGCAACCTTTAAAATCTCTTCCTTAATAGATTGATACTGTTCTTTTAAATCAAGCAGAGGTACTTTCATGCTAAATTATGTCTCCAGCCCTTTGAAAAATCTTTTATTTTGTGCTTTTTATGGAAGATATTTTTCAACTTAAATAAAGTGTGAAGTGATCTAAAGTGATCTAAAATGCTTAACACTTTGGAATTCTATCAATTTCTATATGAATAAATGGAGCGAAGCGACACCGTAACCCTGGCCCAGACCGATCACAAATACTCTATATTCAAAAAGGCAAGTTTACAATGATGTATAGCCGATATCAATATACATGCCCGAATCGCACCAGGGCGGGCTTTAGTCACTTCAAACTTAAGTTCACTTTTGGCACTTTTACCGTTTGTCCAGTTTAGGTTTTATCCGGCAACATAGCAAACCCGCAATCTGTTTCTACAGCATTATAGCCAAGGAATCGATTAACTTCACGGGTCAGCGCCAGACCGGCCCTTAATTTCATAGAATTAGACAACGCAATAATCGTCTCTGTTTTATCGGGGTTCAACAGGTGAATATATGCACGACAGGAACCCGGGTGTCTTTTAAAAATCTCTTTTAAATTAACCAGTAACTCTCTTTGTGTGCGGGTTATGTCCAAATTAAAATGGACACTTGCAGTCCATGTTTCTTCAGCCTTATTAATCGGTATGATCGTGTCGGCCAATATCTTTACCGAGTTTTCGTCCTTTTGCAGCTGTCCTTGGATAAGGATTGGACGATCATCGCTTAAAAGGTCATGAGCTTTTGCATACAGTGAAGAAAAAACGGTAACTTCAACAGATCCATGCAGGTCCTCCAAGATAACAAAGGCCATCAAGCTCCCTTTTTTTTTGGTTTTTATGGTCTTTAAATTTCTGACGATTCCACCTATTCTTACGGTTGCACCATCTTTTTTCTCTTTTAACCCGGCCGAGTTTGCATTGGTGAACTTCTCCAGAATATCTTCATGGCCGCTCAAAGGATGTCCGGTGATATAGAAACCCAGAGATTCCTTTTCAAGTGCTAAAAGCTTTTTTTCACTCCATTCATCGATTTCAGGCAGGGGGGGCAAGTTAATGGCCGGACCGCTTCCCGGCATGTCAAACAAACCCATCTGTGGATCCGATCTTTCTTTCTGAACCCGTTGACCATAATCGAGAATGTTCTCCATGGACGCCGTCATCCGAGAACGGTAATCTCCGGTGGAATCGAAGGCGCCACATTTAATAAGACTCTCGACAACACGTTTGTTAACCTTTTTCAGATCCACGCGTTCACAGAAATCACAGAGCGAAGAAAATCTCCCCCCTTCATTTCGGGCCTCGACAATAGATTCGATGGCGTTTTCACCAACATTTTTAACTGCAACAAGTCCAAATCTTATTTTGGATCCGGTTACGCTAAATTCCTTGCCGCTTTCGTTGATATCCGGAGGGATGACCTCAATCCCATGGCTGCGACATTCGGCAATATATTTGACAACACCATCGGTGGAATGCATTTCACTGGTAAGCAATGACGCCATAAACTCCACCGGAAAGTGAGCTTTTAGAAAAGCGGTCTGATATGCTATCATTGAATATGCGGCGCTGTGAGACTTGTTAAATCCATATCCCCCGAATTTTTCCATTAAATAAAATATCTTTCCGGCTTTATCAGGTGGGATGCCGTTGTCCGCAGCTCCCTGCATAAAACGCTCCCTGTGTTTGGCCAGAATCTCGGGAATTTTTTTACCCATGGCCTTTCGGAGATCATCAGCCTCGGACATGGAATAATTTGCCAGATCCCCGGCAATTTTCATCACCTGCTCCTGATAGACAATAACCCCGTAAGTTTCTTTCAGAATCGGCTCGAGCTGTGGTACAAGGTATTCAACCTTTTTTATACCGTGTTTTCTGTCCACAAAATCATCCACCATTCCGCTGTCCAGTGGACCGGGACGATAAAGCGCAACCAGTGCGATAATGTCATCAAAGCTCTCCGGCTTTAATTTTACCAGCAATTCTTTCATACCCGAGCTTTCCAGCTGGAATACGCCGGTGGTTTCGCCGGATTCAAGCAGACGATATGTGGCGGGATCCGATAAATCCAGGTTGGTGAGATCAGGCGGTGTGCCGCCCTCTGCTTCGATAAGCTTAAGCGTATTTGCGATGACCGTCAGGTTTCGAAGCCCCAGGAAGTCAAACTTAATCAGTCCGATCTTCTCTACACATTTCATATCGAACTGGGTAACCACCTCACCCTTTTTACCTTTGTATAGCGGTAGATATTCCACCAGGGGCTTGTCTGCGATGACAACACCGGCAGCATGGGTTGAGGCATGCCGCGGGAGTCCTTCCAGCACTCGGCAGATGTTGATCAGGTCAGCGACCTCCGGTTTTTTTCCCGCCAAATCCTTAAGCCGAGGTTCCTGTTCAAGGGCAGCGTCAAGACTTATGTTCAACACATCGGGCACCATTTTGGCAATGGCGTCCACCTCGTAAAGGGGTATATCTAAAGCCCGGCCCACATCGCGAATTACGGCCCGGGTTTTTAGTTTTCCGAATGTGATAATCTGGGCGACATAATCACCGCCGCCGTATTTTTCCACCACGTACTTGAAGACTTCTTCTCTGCCGTTTATACAAAAGTCGACATCAATGTCCGGCATGCTTTTGCGAGCCGGGTTTAAAAAGCGTTCAAAGATAAGACCGTGCTCAATGGGATCAATGTCTGTGATTCCAAGGGAATACGCAACAAGACTCCCTGCCGCAGATCCCCTTCCGGGTCCCACAGGGATATTGTTTTCTTTGGCATATCGGATAAAATCAGCAACAATTAAAAAATACCCGGGAAACCCCATGGAATTAACGACGGCAATCTCTTTTTCGATACGGTCAAAATAAAGCTTTTTATCAACATCGGGATTTTTTGTTTTTATTCGCTTGAATATGGACTTAAACCCATCCCTCACCTCTTGTTCAAAAAGCTCATCCACTGTCTGCAGGGATGAGGTTTCAAATTTCGGGAAGTGATACGAGTTATAGTCGAATTCTATATTACAGCGCCTGGCGATATCCACGGTATTTTCAAGAGCACCCGGATAATCCTTGAAAGCGGAATACATTTCGGTTTTTGATTTTAAATAGAGCTGATCGGTTCTAAATTGTAGTCTGTCCGTCTCATGAACGGTCTTTCCAGTCTGGATGCACAAAAGCACATCATGAGCACGAACATCTTTTTTATCGAGGTAATGACAATCGTTGCTGGCAACCAGAGGAATGGAAAGCCTTTTGCTCATATCCAAAAGAGCCTGGTTCACTTTTTCTTGTATATCTATACCGTTATGTTGAACCTCCAGGAAAAAATTCCCTTCGCCGAAGACGTCAAGGTAAAAGCGGGCGGCCTCATCAGCCTTATCTATTCGGTTTTCCTGAATCAGCCTGGGGATTTCACCGCGCAAACATCCCGAAAAGCCGATAAGTCCTTTAATGTATTGTTTTAGGACTTCTTTGTCGATGCGGGGTTTGTAGTAAAATCCCTGAAGCTGGGCAATGGTGGCCAGTTTGCAAAGATTCCGGTATCCTTCCTGATTTTCAGCCAGAAGGATCAAATGGGAAAGGCCCCTTTTATCCAGCGAGGTTTTCTCCGTTAGACGTCGCGGGGCCAGATAGCATTCACATCCGATAATCGGTTTTATTCCGGCCTTATTCGCCTTTTCATAAAACGTCATGGCTCCGAACATGGTTCCATGATCGGTGATCGCCACGGCGTCCATATCAAAATCTGAGACACGCTTTAAAAGCGGATCGATCCTTATGGCTCCGTCAAGAAGACTGTACTGGGTGTGAACATGAAGGTGTACAAAATTAGATGGGGTCTCTGTCATTGTTTATTTCGCCCTGAAAAACCTGGTCCTGTGGGCCTCCGGCTCGTAGAGCCTACGCCTCGGAGAGCCAGGTCAGAGTTCTTCGCCTCTGCCTTGGAGTTTGGTGTCTTAAATCACAAATCCCAAGCACCAAATTACAAACCGGTTCAAAGCGATTGTTTCTTTTGTTTGGGATTTTGAATTTTGGTCATTGTTATTTGTTTGTTTTTTTGGGATTTGTTATTTGGGATTTCAATAAGTCAATGAACTGCCAACAAAGCAAATCTCCTCCGTGGCAAACCAAAGCCTGGTCCTTTAGGCGCGCATCTTTACTCCACATTTTGGGGACTAATCAAGACGGTAATTAGGCGCCTCTTTGGTAATAATCACGTCATGGACATGGCTTTCACGCATGCCTGCCGCACTGATTTTTACGAAGCGTGCTTTTTCCCTGAGTTCATCCAGGGTCCGGCATCCCACATATCCCATTCCCGCCTTTAGCCCTCCAATAAGCTGGAAAATATTATCGGAAAGGCTTCCTCTATAGGGCACACGGCCCACAATACCTTCTGGAACCAATTTATCGCCGAAGGCATCTTCACCCTGATAGTACCTGTCTTTGCTCCCTTTTTGCATGGCTTCTATGGACCCCATCCCCCGGTATGCCTTATAGCTACGGCCTTGGTAAATAACCAACTCACCCGGACTCTCCTCGGTTCCTGCAAGAAGACCGCCAATCATTATCACATGAGCACCTGCGGCCACGGCTTTTGTAATATCACCTGAAAATTTAATGCCGCCGTCAGCAATCAAGGGAACACCCGTTTTATTAAAGACCGACTTGCAGTTCATGATTGCCGTGATTTGAGGTACCCCAACACCAGCAACAACGCGAGTTGTACAAATGGAACCGGGTCCGATCCCGATCTTAACTCCGTCAACACCTGCCTTAATAAGGGCTTCAGCTCCCTTGGCCGTACCGACATTTCCGGCGATCAGCTCAATTTTTTTGAAATTATTCTTTAAAATTTCTACAGCATCGAGTACATTTTTTGAATGTCCGTGAGAGGTATCGATGAGGATTATATCGACTCCCGCCTTTAGGAGTGCATCTGCACGTTCTTCCATATCAGAGCCGACGCCTATGGCTGCTCCCACTCTGAGTCTGCCCATATGGTCCTTACAGGCATTCGGATATTTTTTAATTTTTTCAATATCTTTTATGGTTATCATTCCGATCAGCATCCCCTCTGAATCGACAACAAGAAGCTTTTCTATTCTGTGTTCATGCAGCAGTCTCTTTGAGTCTTCCAGTGTTATTCCTTCTGAAACAGTGATCAGATTTTCTTTGGTCATAATTTCAGAGACACACTTATCAAGATTTGTTTCAAATCTTAGATCTCTGTTTGTCACAATGCCGACCAGCCGATTTCCTATGGTAACCGGAACTCCGGAAATACGATATTTTTCCATCAGCTTCAACACTTCAAAAACTGGCTGATCAGGATGAATCGTTACCGGATCGACGATCATGCCGCTCTCCGATTTTTTAACCCGGTCAACCTCAACAACCTGGCTTTTTATACTCATATTCCGGTGTATAAAACCGACCCCGCCTTCTCGGGCCATACTTATGGCGGTGTCAGCCTCTGTTACCGTATCCATGGCGGCACTGACAATGGGAATGTTTAGTGTAATGTTTTTTGTCAACGGGCTGCGGGTATCAACATCCCTCGGCAAAACATCAGAAAAGCCCGGCAGCAATAAAACATCGTCAAAAGAAAAAGCTTCTTCAAGTTGTTCTTTTATCATAAGTTCCTCCAGGAAGGGTTCTGTCAATTGATAAGGTTCATCCAAAACTCAGTAGACGATCCATGGGAACATATTTCTGAGAATCCCTCTCGTATTTTTTAAAAACCAAATAACAAATGGAAATGTGTTTTGCAATCTTTATTCGTCTGGAATTTTCACAAGGCAAACCCATTTGAATCCCAATACAGGGAGGACGCTCCACGACGGCGTGTATCTCTTTCCATCCGACTGAAACACGTGCTAAAGCCCTTCAAACAGTCAGTCGGTTTCCAAGAGAAACACCCCGTCACTACACTGAACTCAAAACAAATTCATCTGCCCAGGGATTTTTCATCCGTTGTCTTGACATTCGGTTAATACCCGTAATAGATAACTGTGATGCTCATTAAAATAAACCCTAAAAATCCCCAGGAACGACTGATCACCAAGGTTGTCGATATCCTTAAAAAAGGGGGCATTATCGCGTATCCAACCGATACCTATTACGGAATTGGATGCGATATTATGAATAAAAAGGCGATTGAAAAGATTTACCAGTTAAAACAGAGGAATAGAATAAAACCCTTTAGCTTTATCTGCTCAGGACTTAAAAATATCAGTCATTATGCCAAGGTTTCAAATTATGCCTATAAAACCATGAAACGGCTTTTGCCGGGTCCTTATACATTCGTTCTGGAAGGGTCCAAACTGGTTCCCAAAATCATGCTTACCAAGCGGAAAACCGCCGGAATACGCATGCCGGACCATCCGATCTGCCTTGAACTGGTTGAAAAGCTGGGGAATCCGATCATCACCACAAGTGCCGCAATGCCTGATGGTACCAATTTTTTTGACCCGTCCCTTATTCATGATTTTTTTCACCCCAGAATAGATGTGGTCATTGACGGTGGACCTGTTCCGGGGCACCCTTCAAGTGTTATATCTCTGATTAACGACATGCCTGAAGTTATCCGCAAAGGGCGGGGGGACATCACTGTTTTTGAATAATAAATGAGAGTTCCTGAAGCAAGTCTTGGGGGTTCAGGGGTTCGGGGTTAAAGGCCTTTTTCCGGCAGATATAGATAATCTGCGGACAAAGATGGATCTGTGATTCGATTGAATAGTGCTTTAGCAGATGAGTCCGTAATGTAATTTATAAGTGAAAATTTTTTCTCCCGGGCATAAACCGTAGAAATTTTTCCTTTAATACCACCCAGACGGCCGGCCCATTCAACGGCATCTTCCAAATTTCCGATCCGGTCTACCAGACCCAGTTGTTTTGATTCTTCTCCGGTAAAGATACGTCCATCAGCAAGCGATTTCACCTTGGCCTTATCCATCTTCCTGCCTTCAACAATATCTTGAATAAATTGCCGGTGAACTTTTCTCGCAAAATCCTTAAGGATTTTCTTTTCTTCGGGCTTCATCTTTCGAACCGGAGATCCCATATCCTTGTATTCGCCACTTTTGATCACAATGGGAACCAATCCGATTTTACTGAGCAACTCCTGATAATTCGCAAACCCCATGATAACACCAATACTGCCTGTTATCGTCCCTGGATTGGCAACAATTCCGTCTGTCCCTGCAGCAATATAATATCCTCCGGAAGCTGCAATTGAACCCATGGAAGCCACAACTTTCTTTGATTTTGAAGTCTTTCTGATCTCCCTGAAAATTTCCTGTGAAGGACCAACGGCACCCCCCGGAGAATCGATACGGATCACGATCGCTTTGATAGAGTTGTCCTCCCGGAAGCGCTTTAGGCTTTGAAGTGCTTTTTTAGAATCTATAATGACACCTTTGATCTCTATGATTCCGACTTTCTCTCCAAATTCAAATTCAGCATCCCTTGTGCCAAGGACAATCAGAAACGTCATCACTATCATTGCTGTCGCAACAACAGATGAAAAGGTCAGGATAAAAAAAAGATATGGATGCCTGCGAGAAAACATGGGTTTCTGTGGATCAATGGTTAACCGTTAACTATCATCGTTCATCTTTTCCTGAAGGTTTTCACGTAAAATTTCTCCGAAGGTTGACGTGGCGGGGCCCACGTTATTGACATACTCGGTCAGCAAGCTCTGCTCGTCCTCAATTTCAAGCCGCTTGATCGAAAGGCCGATCCGTCTTTCCACGCCGTTGATATTCATAACTTTGGCGGTGATGACATCGCCAATGTTAAATTTGCCGACGGGGGTTTTCACCTTTTCCTTACTGATTTCAGACACATGAACAAGCCCTTCTATACCTTCTTCGAGCTCCACAAACACCCCGAAATCTGTAAGGTTCGTCACCGTACCGGTTATCTCTTTCCCCACTTCATACCGTTCGCCCACAGTTTTCCATGGGTCCGTCTGCAACTGTTTTACCCCGAGAGAAAACCGTTCCTGTTCTTTCTCAATATCAAGAACGATGGCCTGAATCACATCATTTTTCTTATATAACTCCGATGGATGTTTTATCCGTTTTGTCCAGGAAAGATCGGAAATATGAACAAGGCCGTCGATTCCTTCACCGATACCGATAAAAAGACCGAAGTCGGTAATGTTCTTGATTTTTCCTTCAATAGTTGTACCTACAGGATACTTTTCACTAATGACGTCCCACGGATTCGGCACAACCTGCTTCATGCCAAGAGAAATCCGTCTGTTTTCAGGCCTGATGTCAAGCACTACAGCCTCAACTTCCTCACCCGCAGAAACCACTTTGGAAGGATGACGAATCTTTCGGGTCCACGACATTTCAGAAACGTGAATGAGCCCTTCAATACCTTCTTCCAATTCAACAAATGCGCCGTAATCCGTCAGGCTGACCACCTTTCCAATAATACGGGAACCTACAGGATACTTTTCTGCAGCGGTTATCCATGGGTCCGTGGTAAGTTGTTTCTTGCCCAATGACACTCTCTCCTTTTCAAGGTCAAGATTAAGGACCTTTACGGTGATTTTATCACCGACTGAAAAGAGTTCCGAAGGGTGTTTCACTCGTCCCCATGAAATATCCGTAATATGTAGCAGACCGTCCACGCCGCCAAGATCAACAAATACACCATACTCCGTGATATTCTTTATGACACCCTCAACAACTTTACCATCGTGGATGGAAGCTAATGTTGAAGCTCGGTTAGCTCTGCGCTCCTCTTCAAGAATAGCCCTTCTTGATAAAACGATATTGCTCCGTTTTCGGTTATATTTTAGGATCTTGAAAGTAAATGTTTTCCCAACCATCTCATCAAGTTTGCGGATGGGTCGCAAATCTGCCTGTGAACCGGGTAAAAAGGCCTGGACACCGATATCCACGGAAAAGCCGCCTTTAACACGATTGATAATTACGCCCTCCACCGTTTTCTCTTCATCGTAAGCTTTTTTAATCTCTTCCCATACCTTGACCTTGGCTGCCTTTTCTTTGGAAAGAACGACACGTTCTTCTTCGTCGTCCCACCATTCTACCATCACATCAACCGGATCACCGACTTTGGCGTCTAAATTTCCATCTTCATCCATGAATTCTTGAGTACGTATCTGTCCTTCTGATTTATATCCGATGTCAACCAACACATGATCCTTATCAACCGAAATTATCCGGCCGGTAACCACCGCTCCTTCAGCAAAACGCTTGAAGCTTTCTTCGTACATATCCATCAAACTTTCCATGTCGTCGGCAGGCTTTTGACCTTTTTCCGGGCTGACACTCGGTTCTTGAATAAGCTCTGATGCTTCACTCGATTTCTGAACAGATTCTGACCGGTCATCTGTTTCCTGAACTTCCACCGGGGTCTCATCTGTTCCCTGAACTTCCACGGGGATCTCATCTGTTTCTCGAACTTCCTCCGGCGCTTCATCCGTTTCTCGAACTTCCTCCGGCGTTTCATCCGTTTCTCGAACTTCCTCCGGCGCTTCATCCGTTTCCCGGACTTCCACAGAACCGTCATTCTCATTTTGCACATCATCGGACAATACATCTTCAACAGACGTATCGGTTTTCAGTACTTCTTTTTCCTCAATACCCGCTTCATCCGACTGTTTACTTTCGGTCTCATCTGACAAAGCGTTTAAACTTGAATCTTTGGTTGAGTCGTTTTTTTCAAAATTTTCCATTAAACAAAATACCCCCTAGTCCAATTTATTTTACTATAACCTGTAAAATATAGCATAACCGATATTGATATCAGAATAGTTATTAAAAAACAATAATTTTTTTATCCTCAATAACATTCATCATCCGGTCAACAACATCCTGGGCGGAAAGATGGGTGGAATCTATTATAACAGCATCTTCCGAGGCCTTTAGGGGCGCTAACTCCCTGGCGCTGTCATTTTTATCCCGGCGTTTAATATCTTTTTCCACTTCCTCTAATGTTTGAGAGGTTTCCGATTTAAATTCTCGGTATCGTCTTAGCGACCGGGTTTTGTGCGATGCATCCAGATAAAACTTCACGTCCGCATCAGGGAACACCACGGTACCCATGTCACGTCCCTCAAACACAACGCCTTTGTCCCTGCCCAGTTCTCTCTGCAATTCCAAAAGAAATTTTCTCACCACCGGTCGTGCAGAAGCCGCCGAGGCAAACATGGATATTTCAGGCGTCCGGATTTTATCCGTGATATCCAAATCATTTGATATCAGCCGCATCTCTTTTTCTCCGCAAACAAATTTCATTTTCAGGGAACTTAAAATATTTTCAAGACCGGTATCGTCATCGGGATTTAGGCCCGCGGATATCGCCTCCAGGGCCACACCTCTGTATAGCGCACCGGTATCAATATACTTGTACCCCAAACGGTCCGCCAGCATCCTGCTTACCGTTGTCTTGCCCGCCCCCGACGGACCATCGATGGTGATAATAAGACGCTTCAATGTATCGACTCATTTCATTTTAGGCATTTCTCGAAAGCTTTGATAAACGTCACATTCTCTTCATGAAGTCCGGCATTGATCCTGATATAATTAGGATAACCATACGATCTCATTGACCTGACAATAACCCCTTTTCTGAGCATTTTTTCATAAATGTCATCGGCATCTTTACAAACGTCTATCAGGATAAAATTCGTTTGTGTTGGAAAATATTTTATTCCCAGCCGGTTCAGAGAATCATATAAGAAATCAAGACCTTGATGTATGAGCGTAATAACCTTTTCAAAAAAAGCAGTGTCTTCAAGTGCTGCGCAGGCGCCGGCCTGAGCCAGGGAATTGGTATTGAACGGCAGTCTGATCCTGTTCAACAGATTGGCTATCTCTTCCGGCATAACGCCGTATCCGATACGAAGCCCGGCCAGACCATAAACTTTGGAAAAGGTTCGAAGCGTAACCAAAGGTCTGACGTTATCAAGATACTCAATGCTTTTCGCACACTTTTGATCACGAACAAATTCAATATACGCCTCATCCACCACCACAATCACTTCCGGTGGAATCTTTTTCAGAAAATTTTCAAAATCTTTCTTTAAAATTACCGTTCCGGTAGGATTGTTGGGATTGCACAGGAAAACCATGCGGGTTCTTGATGTAATCTCTTCTTTTATTCCTTCCAGATCGATTGAAAGCGACTTTAAGGGAACAAACACCGGTGTTGCACCGGCGCTACGAACCGTTATTTCATACATTAGAAAAGAAGGATGCGGAAGAATGGCTTCATCACCCGGCTGAAGCAGTCCGCAGGCAAGCATACCTATAATTTCATCGGAACCGTTTCCTAAAATAACGTTTTTTGGGGATACCCCCAGATGTTCAGAAATTTTTTGAATACAATCATGACCGCTTCCGTCAGGATACCGGTTCAGTTTTCCAATAGCGTTTTTGATGGCCTTAACCGCCAGGGGAGACGGGCCCAGAGGATTCTCATTAGAGGCGAGTTTTATGGAATCAACGATACCATATTCCCTTTCAAGTTCTTCTAGAGGTTTTCCGGGAGTATATGGTTTTATTGATAAAATATAATCGGGGATAGATAACTTCATATTTAGGTTACGGGTTTTGAAATTCACTTCAATTGAGCAACTTTTTTGCCCTCTTCAAGAGCCGCCATATTTATCGGTATAAGCTTTTCTTTTGAAGAAAATTGTTCTTTAACGCACTGTCGTATTAATTCAAAATCGGCAATTTTGCTGCGAGCGACAAAAGCGCCAAGTGCCACAATATTGGCCACCTTTATGCTCCCCAGGTCTTTTGCAATATCATTGGCCGGAACCAGAAGTTCGTCAACATCATCGCGGTCCGAGCCAATGTGGATTAATGAACTATTGATAACGACAACACCTTTTGGTTTTACCATGGGTGCAAATTTTTCCAAAGAAGGATGATTCATGGCCACCAGATGCATAGGGTTTCTTATAATCGGAGAACCTATAGGCCTGTCACTGATAACCACCAGACAATATGCGGTTCCCCCACGCATCTCCGGGCCATAAGAAGGAACCCATGCCACCTCGTAACCTTCTTCCATTGCAGTATGTGCTAAAATATTTCCGATCAACAGAATGCCCTGACCCCCAAAACCGGCAAACATCACTTCACGTTGCATTCAGTCCTCCTCAACCTCATCGGGTGTTTTGTATTCGCCCAGCTTAAAATAGGGAAGCATGTTGTCCTCGACCCACTTTATGGCCTCCACCGGAGTTAGCCCCCAATTGGTCGGGCATGTGCTTACGATCTCCACCAGGCTGAAACATCGGCCCTCCACTTGATACTGGAAGGCTTTTTTGATGGCTTTCTTGGCCCTGACAACGTACTTTGGCTTCAGTACGGTCTGTCTCGTAACATATGCAGGAGTCTCTAAAGCAGATATGAGTTCGGCTATTTTAACCGGCATGCCCACCTCTTCAACATTGCGTCCCGCCGGAGAGGTCGTGGTTCGCTGCCCCTGCAATGTTGTCGGCGCCATCTGGCCTCCGGTCATTCCATAAACCGTGTTGTTAACAAAGATTGTCGTAAACTTTTCTCCCCGGTTGGCGGCATGTATAATTTCTCC
Source organism: Deltaproteobacteria bacterium (assembly GCA_019308685.1). GTDB lineage: Bacteria > Desulfobacterota > Desulfobacteria > Desulfobacterales > UBA11574 > S5133MH16. The sequence continues at coordinate 21,094 of JAFDHQ010000024.1, read as the reverse complement.
CATTCCGATACTTGCCAGATCACCATCACCCTGATAGGTAAAAACGATCAGGTCAGGCCGAACCCGTTTTATTCCCGTGGCCATTGCCGGCGCCCGTCCATGAGCTGCCTCCTGAAAATCGAAGGTAAAATAATTATAGGCCAAAACCGCACACCCCACCGGAGCGATACCCACCGTCCGACCCCTGATCCCCAGTTCATCGATAACTTCGGCCACCAGACGGTGAATAATACCGTGTGTACAACCCGGGCAGTAATGAGTCGGCTGATCGGACAGGGCTTCGGGTTTCTTAAATGTCTTTGCCATATATCTGCTCCTCATGCGATAGTTAAATGAAGACTCTAGATCTCACATCCTACATTACACTTTAAAAAAAAGATTTAATTACATCGATGACTTCTTCCGGCGTGGGCACATCACCACCAGCTTTCCCATAACAGTGAACCGGACACTTCCCTTGAACACTTCGATCCACATCTTCAACCATCTGTCCCATGTTCAATTCGATACTTAATACCACCTGACAGCTTTCTTTTGAAGCGGCCTTCTTTATCGGCGCTTCGGGAAAGGGGAATAGGGTCTGGGGTCTTATCATGGCCGTCTCAAAACCTTGGGCTTTTAAATTATCGATAACGGTTCTGCAAACTCTGCTCATGGTACCAAAGCTGACGATAAGCGCTTGGTAATCCGTGTCCACGTTATAAGATTCGTATCGTACTTCTTCTTGTTTCATGCGGTCATACTTTGCTTTTAAGACGACATTATGTTCTTCCAACAGTTCCGCATTCAAAAATAAAGATTTGACCAGATTCGGCTTGCTGCTGTTTCGAGTATCCATACCGTTTGTCGCCCAGTCATCCTTATTGCTCGGCTCGGTCCTGAGGTGCTCCGGAAATTCAATCGGTTCCATCATCTGCCCGATCAGACCGTCACCTAAAATCATCACAGGGTTTCGATATTTTTCCGCCAGAGGAAAAGCCTTCATTACCATCTCAACAGCTTCCTGGACACTTGCCGGCGCCATGACAAGCAACCGGTAATCCCCATGCCCTCCTCCTTTTGTAGCCTGGAAATAATCTGCCTGGGAAGGAAGAATCCCACCCAGTCCGGGACCGCCGCGGACAATGTTGACAAAAACAACTGGGCACTGGGCAGATGAGATATAACTGATGGCTTCACTCATCAGGCTTATACCCGGGCTCGATGACGTGGTAAAAACCCGGGCGCCGCATCCCGCAGCACCGAACAGCATGTTCCCCACGGCGATTTCGCTTTCGCCCTGTAGAAATACACCGCCCACTTCCGGCATGCGGCGGGAAAGGTATTCCGCAACTTCAGATTGAGGGGTAATCGGATAGGCAAAGTAATTAAGACATCCAGCCCTGATTGCGGCCTCTCCGATCGCTTCATTTCCCTTCATTAATATTTTGCCCATGTTTTTCCTCCGTTTATTTTTAATCTGCTTTCTCTCCAACAACTTTGGTTATACTTATGGCTACATCAGGGCACATGATGCAGCATGTTGTACAGAAGATGCAGTCTTCAGGGCATGCCTGATACGCAGGAAAATAACCCAAATTGTTGACTTGATTGGAAATTTCCAGAACATTTTTTGGGCATACGCTGACACATAGTCCGCATCCTTTGCATAGGTCATTATCAATAGTATGTTTATATGCCATAAATTCTGACTCCTCTTTCATTATGATGGTCTCGCAAAAAGCTTTCCAACAAATTATTTTTTCAACCGTACCGCCTTTTTCCACGGCGGAACCAGTTGTCTTTCAATAGGCAAAACCGGGCAAGAAAAACGCTCAACATCTATTTGAGGCAACAGTTCTACCGATGCCGTGATAAACTCAAGGGGCAACCCGCTTTGGTCAGACACTTCTTTAACAAAATCATATCCTTTATATATATGCTCAACGGTGGTTTCATCAATCAGGTTTGCATTGCCAAGGATACCGGTTATGGTTATCTTGGAAGCTTTTTCGATCTGATCGCGCATTTTCAAACACCCGGTCACCGTATCCGTAAAGGGACGATACGGATTCACAACTTGGAGCATATGCACACGCTTTTTACGAAATGGATCTGCGAGGCTGGAGAGGACAGTGGCGCCTACATCATCTCCTCCTGCGTCTATCAATGTCAGTTGGCTCGGCCGTCGGATTAAACCGGCTATGGCAGGGCTTAAAATAGGCAGATCGGCCTGCAGATATTTTTCCGGGGGTAGAACCACATCAATACCCAATTCAGCAAGAGGTTCCCTTGCTTCCCGGGTTCTAAAATACGGGTTAACAAGATCAAGATCCGCTATCCGAACGTCTATGCCCGAGCGCTTCCGATTAACTGCTAGATTTACGGCGACTTCGGTCTTTCCACTGCCGAAGTTGCCTACAATTATCACAATCCCTTTAATATGTTCCACTTTGTTAAATCCGATCAACATCCCTCAGCCAAAAAAATAGATGTTTTGTATTTTTATTTTATACGGGTGTCAAGTTATAAAATCGTTTCGCGATTTTATACAACGCCACTGCACCACTTAAGCGAGCAAAATATGTTTTCTCTAAGATCTATGGTCAGATTATCAGCTTTAACACCAACACACATGATACAGAATTTTACCATTCCTTTTTCTCAACGCTCACCACAAAGCCCCCATGCCTATGCAGCTTGAGGTGTTTTGAAGGCTGCTCCCGTCAGCTGGCTACGAGGAGGGGCCCCACCCTCATCTCTTTTGCAGTTACGCATACATCTTTTTAAAGTGCGCTGGTGGCACACTTGCAGAAGAATTTAAAATTAAAAATAATAATAGCGTATCTTATAAGTTCCAATGAAACTCCAACTTATTATCAAACATTTACAACCTTGACAGATCGAAAAATATGATTATTTGTATAACTAATCCAACATATATTCTCTATAATGCATAGATTTTATTGTATTTTAACAATTTTTTCTTTAATCCCTTTTTTTATTAAGGAAATTACATTGAAAAAATATTTTAGGAAAAATATTGGTTATAGAGAACTTGTCAATGTATGCCGAAAATCTTCAACTATTCTGCAGAATCTAAATTGTTCTTCAGATAAAGATTTTAAATGCGTTAAAACAAACTGTTTAAAACCAATGCTTTTTAACGGCGGATTTAAAATCTACCTGCCAGACCATCCTGAACCACAGTAACGCTAATAAGCTATTCTCAGGCCTTAAGGCAACCATCTTTTTTGAATTAGACCTATGACCGGCTCTCTCAAAATCAGGTGATATTACTGAAATCCTATCTCTTAATTCTCAAAGGTTGGGATAGTGTCGGAATAAATGAATCGTGAAATTTTGCAACATACGTATGAAAATAAATCACAATTAACATCGTTAATAATGATGACTTTAAAACAATAAATGCCGTTGCCAGCAACATCAATAACAAAAGATTAATATTCCTAACAAACCAGCCTTTAGAGGTCGGTGATCCGATCTTTATAAGGCTAAAAAAACAGGTGATTTGGTGCCATAAGACTTTTAATCAACAGCATGACCTTTGTTACAAAGTTGGTGTAGAGTACTTTTCATAGTTCAATCTATCATGACCAAGGAGGCCGAAAAATGACAGAAAATTGCTGTCCGGAATGCGGACATCTGCTTTCAAAAAGGCGTTTGGAGTGCTCATATTGTGGATGGTCGCGATACGATTCCCGACCCCGAGAATTTCTGTTTGATCTGGAAGATGCGCAGGAACACCATGGTATGTATTCAACGGATTACGATGATATTGATCGCTTTATTGACACACTGCACCATGACACTTTTGAAGGACAACAAAAATAGTGCCTGAGATGGTAGATTCGGAATTAAACAAACTTCAAGGCAATGAGGCTGAACGGCAAAGATTGAAAAGGCAAAAAGAGAATACATTTATTGAAATATTTTTTAATGATGTTTAATTTTTGCGGGTTTCAGAAAGGAGTTTGCCAATCATGAAATACGCACAACCTATTGATAGAAAATTGGTTGTGTTGGAGCTTGATGGTGTAGTGGTTCATGATCACACGCCGTCCGAACTGATCCGCGCGGGATTTCCCCTTGAACCGGAACGGTATGAGCAGGCACTTGACCTGCATGAAAAAGAAAGCACCGGAGATGCAAAACCCGAAGAAGCCCTTTTTCAATATTCGACACTGGCTTGCGGTCTTTCACTGCGCAGGGTAATAGAATACGCGACTTTTAAGATGCGTTTTGTAAACGCTTTTGATACGTTTATCAAAACCCTTTACCGGAAAAACATACCGGTTTTATTGATTTCTTCCAGTTTTAGCATTATCACGGAGGCAGTCCGCCAGCTCCACGGCCCGGATCGCTTTCTGACCGTTGCGGCGAACCCGCTTATGTTTGGACTTAAAAAAAAACCTGAAATCGTTATTTCCGAACAAAAGCTTATGTCACTGGTCCAACGGTATTTCCACCGGGCAAGAGACCACCGGGCTTACGATAAATTGGCGGCAACAGGCCATTGTAACGTGGTAATCGCTAATCCCCTACAAAAGGCAAGCTTGATTTCCGAACTGGCCATGGATCTGAATATCCCCTCCCAAGCCGTAACCTATGTATGTTCCAGCCAAAAAGACCGGGAAACCCTTTTGTCGATTATTCGATCCCGGGGCAGGGCGGTGGTTTTTAATTTCGAAGCATCTATGGAAGCTATAATCCGGGAATGCACAAAGGACAACCCATCAGAAGATGCAATCCAATTTACTACTCCCAAAAGTCGCCGGGCCAACCTGCGCAGTGTGTTTGAGATTTTGTTCCCGGACGGCTGATGCGCTAACCCGACACATTTCGTATTATACATTCTTATTGAGATGGCAAATGTTATGTATTATCGATTTTTAGATCAAATATCATAACTCTTGAAACTTTTGAATTAGTGTCTATATTAACCCCGTGTTTAGAAAGGGTAACCTTCTGTTAAAATTGTACAATTATTTGGAATATCGTCTGATTTGTCTGATTATTCTTAAGCATCAATAGGATAGATGATCCTGTTTTAAAGCGCGTAAGGAGAAATAATATGGCTGTGGATGTTAAGCAAATAGAAAAACGGGTGGAAAAGGAGAGTTTTATTATTCATCGAATACGCAGTGAAATTCATAAAGTCATTGTGGGACAGGAATCACTGATAGACGGGCTTTTGATGGCCCTTCTTTGCAATAATCATGTACTTATCGAAGGTGTGCCCGGCCTGGCCAAAACACTTTCAGTTACAACGCTCTCGAAAATGATTCAGGCGACATTTAACAGAATCCAGTTTACGCCGGATCTCCTGCCGGCTGACCTTATCGGAACCCTTATGTACAGTCCGAAATCCGGTGAATTTACCACAAAAAAAGGCCCCATTTTTGCCAACATCATCCTGGCTGACGAGATCAACCGGGCACCGGCCAAGGTGCAAAGTGCTCTGCTGGAAGCCATGCAAGAACGTCAGGTTACCATCGGCGATGAAAGCTATCCGTTGCATGATCCTTTTATGGTTATGGCCACACAAAACCCCATAGAACAGGAAGGAACCTACCCTCTTCCTGAAGCACAGGTTGACCGCTTTATGCTAAAACTTAAGATCACCTATCCTAAAAAGACCGAAGAACATGAAATCCTAAAAAAAATGGCTCGTTCCAACCCATCAATCCCTGTGGAACCTGTTATTACCCCCGAGGATGTCAAACGGTTGCGCGAACTCACGGATGAAGTTTATATGGATGTTAAGATTGAAGAATACATCGTCAATCTCGTGGAGGCGACCCGCAACCCCAATAGTTACGAGCTTGATATCAGTCAGTTAATCCGTTACGGAGCCTCTCCGAGAGCATCTATTTATCTGGCCATGGCGTCTAAAGCAAATGCAATAATTGAAGGTCGGGGTTATGTAAGCCCTCAGGACGTAAAAACTGTTGCCATGAATGTGCTCCGGCATCGGGTAATCGTTACCTATGAAGCAGAAGCTGAGGAAAAGACTTCCGAAGATATCATAGAAAAAATTCTTCAAACCGTTGAAGTCCCATGATTTCAAAAGAACTGGCTAAAAAAATACGCTACATTCAGCTTTACACCAGTAAGGCGGTTAATGATTCCCTTGCAGGAGAATACCAAAGTGTTTTCAAAGGCCGGGGTATGGAATTTGATGAGGTGCGTGAATATCAGATCGGCGATGAAGTCCGCTCCATCGATTGGAATGTGACCGCTCGCATGGGAGAGCCGTATATCAAACGTTTTGTGGAGGAACGCGAACTGACGGTTATTTTTCTTATGGATTTATCAGCTTCCGGTTCTTTTGGGAGCACACGTCAGTTAAAAAATGAAGTGGCCGCTGAATTGTGCGCCCTGCTTGCATTTTCAGCTATAAAGAATAACGACAAAGTCGGCTTGATTGTCTTTACCGATCAAGTTGAAATGTTCATTCCACCGGCCAAAGGTACAACCCACGTCTTAAGGCTTATACGGGAACTTCTCAATTTTACGCCGCGGTTGGCACAAACCAATATCACCGCCGGTATAGACTATCTGGGACGAGTGTTCAACAAACGGGGTGTTGTCTTTCTCATCTCTGATTTTATAGGAGAAGGGTTTGAGCGAAATATGCGAGTGATGAGTAAGCGGCATGATCTTATTGCTGTTTCAATTGCAGATCCCAAAGAAATAAGATTGCCGAACATCGGACTGGTGGACCTTGAAGATGCGGAAACCGGTGAGCAAATTCTGATTGATACGGGAAGTGCAGTCATTCGAAAAACCTATAAGAAACTGGGGGTATCGCGACAGATATATCTAAGAGAGCTCTTCAGATCCATGGATGTGGACCAGATAGAAATTTTTACAGACAGGGACTATTTACTTGACCTTGTGAGGTTTTTCAGAACTCGAGAAAGACGGTCACACAGATAGGCAAAACATATATTAGATTAACTCAGGTGCTGCTGAGTTTTTTAGCCCTATTTATTTTAGACTTTTTATAATCTCATCCATTGAGCAGGGATAGTAACAAAAATGTTAAATAGGCACAGGGAAAATTCGTTCCTTTTTTATTTGTTGTGCGTTCTTGTTTTGTTGTCGTGTCAGACAAAAGAAAATTCCGGCATGACAGAAAAAAAGGATGAAATGGGAATTCACAGGAAATATGAACGCGGACCCCTGACCGTGATTTTCGATATAGACAGAAAAGAGATTTCAACAGCAGATCGTTTAAATTTACATATCCAAGTCATATGGGATGAAGGTTACGAAGTTGGATTGCCCGGTTTTGGAGAAAAGCTGGGACAATTTGGAATAGTAGACTATCACACAACCCGTCCTGAATTGACTGGAAACAACAAAACAAAAATCACCCGTTCTTATGTTCTTGAACCTTTTCTTTCGGGTGATTACAGCATTCCTCCAATGAAAATAAGGTGTTGGAAAAAGGAAGAAAAAGGGTCGGATAAACATGAGATTGAAACTGCGAAAATTGTGATCAAAGTAACATCCCTTTTTCCGGACAAACTGGAAGGGATGAGATTGCATGATATCAAGTCCCCTGTAGAACTCCCGCCATCCTATACCCTATGGATAGGGTCAGGAATTATTGGCGCAGTCCTAACGATTTTTGGGCTGATAACCTTTGGTATCCTGAAAAAACGCCGACAAGCCGAAATGGTATATGCCGAGCAAATGATACCGCCCCATGAACTGGCGTTTAAAGAGCTGGAACAGCTTTTATCCGAACGCTTGATTGAAAAAGGTAAGATTAAACTTTATTATCAAAGAATTTCTGATATTCTCCGGCGGTATATCGAAAGCCGTTTCGGGATAAATGCGCCTGAACAGACCACCGAGGAGTTTCTTGAAGGACTCGATACTCAACATAATTTTCCTGACAAATATAATGTACTGCTTAAGAATTTTTTGACCTATTGTGACCTTGTTAAATTTGCCGAACATCAGCCGGCGAATAAAGATATCACAAATACATTAGAAAATTGTAAAGAATTTATTTCAGAGACAGAACCAAAGAATTAATATGTATTTTGAATCGCCCTGGGCATTTTTGCTTTTAACCGTAATACCGCTGCTGCTGGTGCTGCGCAAACGGACAGGAAAAAGTGGTTCCATCCGGTTTTCCTCAATCCATCATGCGGTAAAGGCGGGCCGTTCGGTTCGTCAACGGTTATCTGCGTTACCTTTACTGCTTCGTATGCTTACGATAATATTACTAACGGTTGCTCTGGCAAGACCACAGACAGGGCGTGAACAGATAAGGGATATCAGTAAAGGAATTGCCATTGAAATGGTCTTGGATCGGTCCGGGAGTATGGCGGCGGAAATGGAGTATAAAGGGCGAAAAATGAACCGGCTGGAGGTGGTTAAAGACATTTTTAAAGCGTTTGTTATGGGGGACGGCAATGATCTAACCGGAAGGCCAAATGATCTGATCGGCATGATCTCCTTTGCCCGGTATCCCGATACCATATGTCCGTTAACCCTTGCGCACAGAGCGTTACCTCCTTTTCTTGACAGTGTGAAGCTTGTACAAACACGAGCAGAAGACGGAACCGCGATAGGAGATGCATTGGCCCTTGCCGCAGCCCGCTTGAAAACGATTGAAGAAACCTTGGCCCAACACAGAGAGGGCGAGGAGGGATTATACAAAATCAAGAACAAAATTATTATTTTGTTGTCTGACGGTGAAAACAACAGTGGAAAACGTGATCCAATACAAGCGGCGGAATTAGCTGAAAAGTGGAAGATTAAGGTATACACCATTGCCATGGGTAGCGGTGATGCAGTAACGACAATAAGGACAGCTTTTGGCGTATACAAAGTCCCCATGAGGCAACCCGTCGATACCGCTACATTAAAGGCTGTTGCCGAAAAAACAGGGGGGCTTTTCCGTGAAGCAGACAATGCAGAAGCTTTACGTACGATTTACCAAGAGATTGACAAACTGGAAAAAAGCGAAATCCAATCGGTTAGATTCATTGATTATAAAGAGTCTTTTCTTTTTTTTGCACTGGCAGGACTCATTTTAATTGGCTGTGAAATTATATTGAACGTTACGCTATTTAGAAAAATTCCATGAGCACTATAAAACTTCAAAATATAAGCATGCTATACCTACTATGGCTGATCCCTGTGCTTATCGGCGTATATATATATGGACGGCAGAAAAGGAGAAAAGCTCTTGAGATGTTTATTGATGCCGGTCTTATTCACAGAATACATATCTCAGTCAGTGCTTCAAAGAGACTAGTAAAATCTGTCGTACTAATAATAGCGTTGATTCTAATCATCTTATCCATGACCCGGCCCGGATGGAATCTTCAACCGGAAACCATGGAGCGTCGTGGCAGGGATGTTGTATTTTTGCTCGATGTGTCAAAAAGTATGCTTGCAGAAGATCTTGTGCCCAACCGTCTTGAACGTGCCAAGCTGGCCATTCTTGATTGTATCGAACGCCTTGAAGGGGATCGAATTGCACTGGTTGCATTTGCCGGGACCGCCGCTGTCAAGTGTCCCCTTACCCTTGATTATGGTTTTTTCCGTATGATGATCAACCAGATATCAACGGAAAGTATTAGCCGGGGCGGCACGATGATCGGAGATGCCATACGTAAAGTGACGAGCGATGTGTTTGATGATCAGATCAAGGAATTCAAGGATATTATTCTGATCACGGATGGTGAAGATCACGACAGTTTTCCTGTGGAAGCGGCAAAAAAAGCGGGTGAAAAAGGTATTCGGATCATTGCCATTGGTCTGGGAGATGAGGGAGAAGGCAAACGGATACCGATTACCAATAAGAACGGACAAAAAATTTTTTTAACATATAACGGCCGGGAGGTATGGTCAAAACTTGATGCAGACACGCTTCGAAAAATGGTTACCGCTACACCCGGCGGCAAATACCTCAACGTGGCTACAGGGATGATCGATCTTGGAAATGTCTATGACAATCTTATCGCAAGTGCTGAAAAGAAGAAACATGAATCCGAGACTATAACGCGTTATGAAGAAAAATTTCAAATATTCTTAGGGGTTGCATTTATTCTCCTTTGTATCGAACTTCTGATCACTGAACGAAAACGGGAACAAAAGAGTCATGTTTAAGCCCATATCTTTTTTTATTATGATTATCGGAATATTATTGATGCCGTTGCAGGCATATGCCGGCTCAGCACAAAATCTGGTAAAAAAAGGGAACACCGCTTACGTAATCGGTAAATACGATGAGGCCCTTGACGCATATGAAGCGGCTGCCGTCCATGCTCCGGAGTCCCCTCATATTTATTTTAACAAAGGTTCCGTCCTTTATCAGAAACAAGAATATACCCGCGCGGCGGAAGCGTTTAAGCAGGCTGCAATAAAAACCAAGGACATTAAACTGGAAACATACAGTAAGTTTAATCTAGGGGTTTGCTCATTTCGTGAGGCAGAGCGCCTGAAGAACAGCGACCTTAATAAAGCGCTTGAGACATGCCGCCAAAGCATACGCTATTTTCAGGACGCTCTGGAATTATCACCGGAGTTCAAGGAGGCAGGAGAAAATATCGAAATGGTTCGTATGACCATGAAATCAATCCTTGATGAAATAAAAAGACAGAAAAAACAGCAAAAGGCCACGCAGGATGCGGCAGAGCAGATTCAAGATATAATCCAAAAACAACAAGAGCTTTTTGATCGGAATAAGACATTGGCGGATGAAGAACATCGGAAAGATAATGCAAAGAATTTGCATGAAAAGGTTCAAGACCTCGCTAAGGGGCAGAAAGATTTGCAACAGGAAACACGGATGCTTTCACAAAATATGATACCGCCGGGTCAAGATATGTCAGAGTCTGTTCAAAAAGCAAAAGAGCATCTGGATAAGTCAGCCGGTCAGCAAGGAGCTGCCGTAGAGAAGCTCGGGCAGGATCAAATAGACCCGGCAAGTATCCATCAAGAGAAATCACTTGAAGAACTTAAAAACGCACTGGCATCGCTTGGTAACCAGGCCAACCCGCAATCTCAAATGCAAAAACAAGAAGATGATAAACAGCAGCAGAAAAATGAAGCATCCGTGGAAAATCAGCCCCGGGACAGTAAGGACAGCGAAAAGGAAAAAGCACCAATGAATCAATTGGCTGACGATGCGCGGAGTATCCTGGATCAAGAAAAAGAAAACAAAAAGCGCCGCAATATTTATTCAACCGGCGGCTACCGGGAGGTTGACAAGGATTGGTAATGATAAGGCCGAAACACATACTTGCTTTTGTGATTACAGTAGTCTTAACATCCTATCTTAGTTTGAACGCACAGGCCAAACCCTTGAGTGCTGATGCAGTTGTCGAGCGCAGCTCTGTCTTTGTGGGGGAACCCTTTATTTTCCAGATTCAGGTGTCGGGAAGTGAGAATCCTGAAAAACCGGATCTGTCTGAAATTACGGATTTTATTGTCGAGTATCACAGCGGCCAGGTAAACAGTAGTCGGTCTGTGACCATTATAAACGGCCGTATGACTCAAAATGTTAAACAAGGTTACATTTTTTCCTATCAGCTGGTACCCAAGCGAACCGGAAAATTTTTACTCCCTTCAGTTACCGTTCATGCCAATGGGCAGAGCGCTCAGACAAACCCTGTGGTTATTCATGTGCAAAAACCCGCAGAAACCGACGACTTCAAGCTACGGCTATATTTATCGAAACAAGAGTGTTATGTTGGTGAACCTGTGACGCTTACCGTAACCTGGTATCTGGGAAAGGACGTACGAAAGTTCAGCATCAACTTACCGTTACTCGATCAAAAAAATCTCTTTTATTTTTTCGATCCCCAAGTCGATTTCAAATCAGGCAAAAAGTTCTATCACATACCTGTTGGCGACGGGGAAGTCATTGGTGAAAAAGGGAGGGGTCGACTGGGCGACAGAGATTTTGCGACCATAACATTTAAAAAGGTCCTCATACCCAAACAGGAAGGGTTCGTGAACATAAAAGCCGCGACACTTTTCTGCGAAGCGCTTACCGGTTACCGACAGATGCGGCAACGTCCTTTTGGCAAGGATTTTTTTTCCGATTTCTTCAATGACGATTTTTTCAGCCTGGGAAGACAAGGTGTGTACCAAAAAGTCATTGTTCCTTCAAACACCCTTAATCTTAAGATTTATGACCTACCGGCCAAAGGACAACCGGCCAACTTTGCAGGGCATGTAGGGGAATACAAAATCCAAGCCCAAGCAACTCCGACCCAAATGAGTGTTGGGGATCCGATCACCTTAACCTTAACATTGAGCGGTCCGGATTATCTTGAACAGGTGGACCTGCCTCCGCTTGACCGCCAACCCGAACTGAATCGTAATTTCAAGATTCCCCGGGAAAGAGCCGTGGGTGAAACTTCAGGAAAAATAAAAGTATTTACTCAAACCATACGACCGCTCAAGCCCGACATAACAGAAATTCCATCGATTGAACTTTCGTATTTCGATACACGGACAAAAGAATATCGAATCGCACGGACAGATCCCATTTCCATACAGGTCAAGGCTGCAAGAGTGGTTACAGCGCTGGATGCAGAGGGTGCAGCCGTGTCTAATTCATCCGGCAGCGAGATTGAAACATGGACCAAAGGAATTGCCTATAACTATGAGGATATGAGTGTTATCGAAGATCATGGTTTTGGGCCGGTTTCCTGGCTGAAATCTCCGGTGTGGTTTTGCATGATTGTAATCCCCCCCACCGTATACCTTCTATTGTGGGTGGGTTTATTTTTTATAAGGAGACAAAATGCCGACCCTTTTGCATCCCGGGCCCGAAAAGCATACGGCAGATTAATCGCTTCGATTCAAAAGGCCCAGCGCAGGGAATCCGAGCAACAATCATACGAAGTCATTCTCAATGCCTTTAGAAAATATCTCGGCGACAAACTGCGGTTCCCTCATGGCTCCCTTACGTTCAATGACGTCAAGGATTCCTTGTCGGCCAAAGGTGTAGATTCGGAAACCCTTGGAAATCTGAAGAGCCTTTTTGAACAATGCGAGGCCAGACGCTTTGCCGGAAACTCAGATATGTGCGATGCTTCATCACTGGTTGAACAGTCTATAACACTAGCTAAAAACCTTGAAAACACGCTGAAATAAAAAATACAGAGCATGATAATTAAAAGAATAAGTACACTCACGCTGATCATCTGCTTACTGGCAAGTCCCTCTTACGGTGAAACGCTCGATAGGGAAAAGATTATAGATCTATACAGCCAGGCCAAACAAATGTTTCGTGAGGCCAATACCCTTGCCGCAAAGGACCCTGCTGGTGCTCGGGCGCTTTATCAAAAATCCGTTATGCGTTATGAACGAATTGTAAAGGAGGGCAAGATCGGAAACGGTAAACTCTTTTACAATATCGGAAATATCTATTTTCGTATAAAGGATATCGGACGTGCGATTCTCAACTATCGCCGTGCCCAGCGGTATATTCCAAATGATCCCAATCTAAAACAAAACCTGGACTATGCACGGTCAATCCGTATGGATCGTATCAAGGAAAAACAGAAGACTCAAATTTTAAAGACGCTCTTTTTCTGGCATTATGACTTTTCCACCCGAACCCGGGTTTACATCTTTACCTTTTCTTTTATTTTGTTGTGGCTCCTTGCAATGGCGCGACTGTTTATTCACAAATCATTTCTTGTATGGTTTCTTGTTTTTACAGCCTTTTTTTCGACACTTTTTGCAGGATCACTTTTCAGCGAGAGTATCTATCTCAACAGGATTCGCCCGGGAGTGATTATTAGTTCCCCAGTCATTGCCAGAAAGGGCAATAGTGATACCTACGAACCGAGTTTCAAAGAGCCCCTTCATTCCGGTACGGAATTTACCCTTATTGAAAAAAGGGGAAACTGGTATCAGATTGAATTATCCGATTCGCGTAAATGCTGGGTACCTGAAAAAGATATTGAGTTCGTACGATAAATATTTTTTTGCGGATTTTTTTGGTTTAAGTTTTTGTGTTAGGTTTTTTCAAATTTTTCCATCCGTCGAGGCGCTGTTTAATTGTCTTTTCATACCCCCGCTCTGTGGGCGCATAAAAAAGCCTGCCCTGTAGTTTCTCCGGCAAATAGTCCTGGGGAATATATGCATTTTTATGATCATGGGCATACTTGTAATCTTTTCCATACCCGAGTTCTCTCATCAGTCCTGTGGGAGCATTCCGGATATGAAGAGGCACCGGCAACGCTCCATGGCTGTCAACAGCCTCTTTGATCTTTCCGTAAGTTTTGTAAATGCTGTTGCTCTTCGGAGCCGTCGAAAGATATATGGCGGCCTGGGCCAGTGCAAGTTCGCCTTCCGGATGCCCGAGGAACTTAAACGCCTCCATAGCGTTCAATGCAACTCCCAGTGCATTGGGATCTGCATTTCCAATATCTTCACTTGCAAATCGGACCATTCGGCGCACGATATAAAACGGATCTTCGCCGGCGGTGAGCATTCGCCCCAGCCAGTAGACCGCCGCATCCGGATCACTCCCCCTTAAGCTTTTATGAAATGCGGATATAAGATTAAAGTGTTCTTCACCGGACTTGTCGTACAATAGGGCCTTTTTCCCCAGAGCATTTTCTAAAACCTGGAGGGTTATTTGTAACGGGCTTTCTGTTTTTGAAACATCGATTTTAGATATTACCAGATACGCCACGGTCTCAAGGCCGTTCAGGGCCGTACGGGCATCTCCGTCCGCAAAACGAATAAGATGAGAAAGGGCATCTTTTTCCATAATCAGATTCATATTTCCCAAGCCCCTTTCAGTATCTTTTAGGGCATTGTCTATGATCAGGGCAATATCATCCGATGAAAGGGCTTTTAAGGTTATCAAACGGCACCGGGACATAAGCGGTGATATAACTTCAAATGAGGGGTTTTCGGTGGTCGCGCCAATCAGAGTAATCAGCCCGCTTTCCACATGGTGCAGAAATGCATCCTGCTGGATTTTGTTGAATCTGTGTATCTCATCTACAAAAAGAACGGTTCTTTTTCGAAAAAGTTTTTGCTGGTTTTTTGCGTCCTCTATAACCGCCCGAATATCCTTGACACCTGACAGCACCGCAGAAAAATGGACAAAATGACAACGGGTTTCAGCCGAAAATATTTTTGCAAGGGTTGTTTTTCCGCATCCCGGAGGACCCCAGAGAATCATGGAAAAAATTCGGTCTTGTTCAATGGCATGAGAAATCAATGTCCCTTTTCCCACGGCATGCGCCTGCCCTACAAATTCATCCAGATTTTTTGGACGCATTCTATCGGCAAGGGGCCGTGACGCCCGGGCTGATTTTTCCGCATGATACTCAAACAAGTCCAATGGTCATCCTTTAATAAAATCGCTTCGCGATTTTATGCAACGCGGCTTCGCCGCTTAAAAAAGCAAATTTTTATACTATCAAGTTTTAAGTATCCAGCATCCAAAATCCAGTATCACTTTTTTCGACCGGTGCGTTTACGGAAGATTATTCGAATCGGCGTCTTGTCAAGCCCGGCTCTCTCCCTGATCTGGTTAATCAGGTAGCGCTTATAGGAAAAATGGACGGCATCAGGATAATTTACAAAACACACAAAAGTGGGGGGGGCGGTAGATACCTGGGTGGCATAAAAAAATTTAATACGCCTTCCTCTGTAAAGAGACGGCTCTGTTTTTTCAGTGGCTCGCTCAAATATCTTGTTCAGTGGTCCTGTCCCGATACGTGCCGAGTACTGGTTGAATACCTCATCCACCAGACCGAATATTTTTAAAACGCGCTGTCCGGTTAACGCTGATATGGTTATCATTGGAGAAAAACTTAAAAATTTTGCCTGCATTCTTAATTGTTCGTAATATTTTAAAGCGGTTTTGCTGTCTTTTTCAACAAGGTCCCATTTATTCAACAAAAAAATGCATCCACATCCCCGCTCAAATGCATAACCTGCGACGGTGATATCCTGTTCGGTAATCCCCTCATAGGCGTCGATGACAATCAGCGCCACATCACATCGATCCAGGCTTCTTAACGCTTTAATAATGGAAAACTTTTCAAGCTTTTTTGAAACCTTTGCCTTACGTCTGATACCGGCGGTATCAATGAGAAGATACGACGTGTCGTTAATATGACACACCGAGTCGATGGCATCTCGAGTTGTACCCGGAGTATCGCTGACAAGCAAGCGATTTTGACCCAAAATTCGGTTAATCAGCGATGATTTGCCCACATTGGGTTTGCCAACCACAGCCAGCTTGATCATATCCACAGTTTCTTCTGTGACTGTTTTCGGCAGAACCGATGTCAGGTCATCAAGAAAACCCGATATGCCGTAACGGTGCTCGGCTGAAATGGGATATAATTTCTCTATACCCAGGCTATAAAAATCGTAAAGCTTCACCTCCTGTTCAATCCCGTCAATTTTATTGACCGCATAAAAAACCGGCTTTTCTGATTCACGAAGAATCTTGACAACATCTTCATCAAAAGGAGAAATTCCGTGCTTTCCATCCAGAAGAAGAATAATAACATCTGCGTCTTCCATCGCCTGAATGATCTGGAAACGTATTTTGTGTGCAAAGTCATCCTTACCTTGATCCGAAAATCCGCCGGTATCCACCAGTGTAAAACGAATGCCGTCCCAGGTCGCGTCCCCATAATGGCGATCCCTTGTTACGCCGGGATAATCGTCCACCAGGGCTTTCCTTGTCCCGGTGACACGGTTAAAAAAAGTCGATTTGCCTACATTGGGACGACCTATTATGGCGACAATCGGTTTCATGGCAGTCGTGCGTCTCGGAATTTCTAAAGCCTTAACCTGCATTTTCTTTTTTTTAAGAAAGAATCAGATTATAGAGTTTTCAAACCATTACTGTTTAAATTTAAGAGTACAAGTATATTGAAAAAATGTCAATTATCTCAAGACAAGGTAGCCGGGAAACGCATTTGAATCCCGATACAGGGAGAACGCTTATCGACGGCGTATATCTCTGTCCAATATAAGTATTGATATGGTTATTAATGTAACCTAATATATAGCTATTAAATACTCTTTTCCCCTAATGAGTTACAAAGAAACCCTGTTTTGAATCGGGAGGTGTTACTATGGATTTTGCTTTGTCTAAAGAACTTCAGATGTTAAGAAATTCGGTTCGTGAATTTGCAACCAAAAAGATTGCGCCTTTTGCCGATGAATGGGATGCAACTCATTATTTCCCGTACAAGGAGGCCGTCAAACCCATGGGAAAACTCGGCTTTTTCGGCACCGTTATTCCTGAAGCTTACGGAGGAGAAGACATGGGATGGCTGGCCGCAATGATCGTAACTGAAGAAATTGCAAAGGCTTCAAGCTCTCTCAGAGTTCAGGTCAATATGCAAGGTCTGGGTACCGCTTTTACCCTGTATAAATATGGAAGTGATGCCTTAATGAAAAAATACATCCCCAAGCTGATCAACGCCGATTGTATCGGGGCATTTGCCATTACCGAGCCCGATGCGGGCTCAGACGTGATGGCAATGTCATCATTCGCTCAAGACGGTGGAGATCACTGGCTGTTAAACGGCTCCAAGACCTGGATCTCGAATGCAGATGTGGCCGATGTGGTGATTTATTATGCTTATACGGATAAGGAAAAAGGATCAAAGGGACTTTCAGCTTTTGTGATAGAGCCAAAACACTTTAACGGTGTTAAGACTTCGGTTCTGGAGAAAATGGGGTCGCACTCCTCTCCCACCGGTGAGATATTCTTAAACCATACAAAGGTACCCAAAGAAAATATTATCGGAAAACCCGGAGACGGCGCACGGATTCTTTTCGGATCCCTCAATCAGACCCGGCTTTCCGCGGCCGCCGGCGCCGTGGGGGTTGCACAGGCATGTCTGGACGTATCGCTGAAATATTGTAATGAGCGCAAACAGTTCGGCAAACCCATCGGCGAGTTCCAGATGAATCAGGATATGATTGCCCAGATGTCCGCCGAAATTGAGGCGGCACGGTTGCTGGTTTACAAGGCGGCCTGGGTCAAGGATCAGGGGAATCTGAATAACGGCCTCGATGTGGCACAGGCACCAAGTGCGCCAACTATGCCATGAGGATTCTGGGGGCATACGGTTATGCCACAGAATATCCGGTGGCACGCTTATATCGAGATACACCGACATACACAATGGTGGAGGGATCGGCCAATATCTGCAAGTGGATCATCGCCCTGGATCAGCTGGGAATCAGAAAAGCCGACAGGTAAAAATGACGGTCTCGTAAAAAGTCCAACTTCTGCGTTGTGCTGCATTTCGCAATCATTCAACGTACGACAAGTACGCCTCATGATTACAAAATTTGCACGCCTTGAATTTGAACTTTTTACGAAACCGTCTAAATCGGACTTTTTACGAGTTCATCAAAAATAATTGGTACATCTTTTAATTGGCAATCCACGATCTTTAGGAAAAGTAAAGAAGTATTGAAATGTTATGAGTTCTATATCCCCAGATAGACTTCTTTGACATGATCGTTTGCCATCAATTCTTGACCGGTGCCTTGGAGCACGTTTCTCCCGTTTTCAAGAACATAGGCACGATCACACATGGCCAACGTCTGGGTGACGTTCTGCTCAACCAGAAGAATAGTGACCCCTTCCTGGTTGATCTTTTTTATCAAATCGAAGATATCCTGTACCAGGATGGGCGCCAGACCCAGGGAGGGTTCATCGAACATCATCAACTTGGGGCGTGACATGAGCCCCCGGCCGACCGCCAACATTTGTTGTTCACCCCCTGAAAGGGTGCCGGACATCTGTTTTCTTCTTTCTTGAAGTCTGGGGAAAAGGGAATAGACATATTCTATGGTTTCATTTCGTTGGGTCTTGGCTTCTCCATAAAGTGACCCCATGATCAGGTTTTCCTCGACACTCATCTCCGGGAACAGGCGTCTCCCTTCAGGAACATGAACAATGCCGTGTCCAATGATCTTGTTGGGGGGCAACTGATCCAGACGAATACCATTGAACTCGATGGTTCCGGTCTTTGGCGTCAGAAGTGAGGAGATGGTTTTAAGTGTGGTTGATTTTCCAGCGCCATTGGCACCGACCAAAACCAGGATTTCCTTTTCTTTGACCTCAAAGCTAACCTCCCAGAGGACCTGTAAATCTTCATAGAACACGTTTATCCCGTTAACCTTGAGCATGCGCTTCTCCCAAATAAGCCTCAATCACCGCTTTGTTATTGGCAACCTCCTGAGGGGTTCCCTCTGCAATGGTCTGACCGAAGTTGATGGCGTGAATTCGATCCGATATGGTCATGATGACTTTCATGATATGTTCTACAATCAGTATGCTGATATCGTTTTCCCTGATTTTTTTAATCAGCTCGATGGCTTCATCAAGCTCTCCCGGATTTAAACCGGCGGCGGTTTCATCAAGAAGCAAAAGTTTCGGTTTTGTCGCAAGTGCACGTGCAATTTCAAGGCGTTTTCTTCCGGCGATGGGGAGGCTTTTTGCCAGTTTATCTTTCTGTTCTGTGAGATTACAGAAATCGAGAACCTTTAACGCTTCCTTCTGGGCCGCTTTGATGGTATTCACCCGGCAAAAGGCCGATGCGGTGACATTCTCCAAAACCGTCATTCTGCCAAGGGGTTTTACAACCTGGAATGTTCGGCCGATACCCAGATGACAGATTTGATGAGTTTTCAATCCTTTTATGCTTTTGCCATTGAACAAAACGTCACCGGAAGTAATGGGGAAAAATTGATTGATACAGTTGAATGTAGTGGTTTTTCCGCTGCCGTTGGGGCCAATAAGTCCGACAATTTCCCCCTTTCCCACATGAAAGGAGACCTTGTTTACCGCCAGGAGTCCTCCAAACGCTTTTGTCAGTTTTTTTATTTCAAGGAGTGCCATGATTTTTCTCCAGATTGCTATGAACTCAATGGCTTTATTCTAAATACATTTCGTTTAATTTTGGGCCAGTCTCCGACAATGCCGTTTGCCAGAAACATGATGACAAATATAACCAGGAGACCAAATACCAAGGCATGGGCCTGGCTGATCCACTTGGGGGCCAGACCGAAAAAAGAACTTCTGAATGTCTCTTGAAGCCCCACCATAACAAATGCTCCGACCGCAGGGCCCCAAATGGTGGCAACACCACCCACAATACCCACAAGAATTGCCATAATCGAAATATAATGTAGAGAAAATACGACCTCAGGATCTATAAACGCCATATAATTCATATAAAACGCTCCGGCCATGCCGGTAAAAAAGGAGCTTACCATAAGCGATACATTTTTATAAAGGGTGGTGTTAATCCCGAGAGATGCCGCAGCATCCTCATCTTCCCGGATGGAGACAAAATAATACCCCCATTTGGATTTCATAATTATGCGGATTGTATAAATACACGCCAGAGCCAGAGCTAAGGCAATATAATAATACGACAGCTTGCTTTTAAAGGACTGAATGATGAGAATGCCGACCATCCCATCGGTCAGGCTTTCCCAGTTGGTGGCAATCAATCGGATAATTTCACCGCCTGCAAGGGTCGCCAGAGCAAAATAAGGGCCCCTCAATCTAAAACAGACCCAGCCAACAAAAAGCCCCACCAGCATGGAAAAAATGCCGCCAAAGGCCATACCCCACCAGGCGGATATTCCCAGTTTTGATGCAAATATTCCGGCCGTATAGGCGCCAACTCCGAAAAAAATAGCATGTCCGAAAGAAACCTGGCCGGTATATCCCGCCAGAAGGTTCCACGAAGACCCGATAACCACCCACATAAAGATAATAATGACAAGATGCTGGTAATAATGAGAATGGATAACCAGAGGGAAAATTAAGAAAAGGATTCCCAAACTTATTAAAAATAAATGATTTTTCTTCATTGCTTCCTCTATACTCTGGTCAGACGCTTCAAACCTCCGGGCAAGAAAACCAGCACCAGAACAAAGATAACAAAACCGACCATTTCTTTATATCCCATGTCGATATATGTCGCGCCTAAGGATTCTGCAATGCCCAGCACAACGCCGCCCACGATGGCACCGACCGTACTCCCCATACCTCCTAGAATGGTGATGACAAAGGCCTTTAGGGTAA
>JAFDHQ010000196.1 GCA_019308685.1 Deltaproteobacteria bacterium | reverse complement strand
CCTGATGTTTTTTAAACAATCGTTGTCCCAAACAGGATAAACTTATACAGAATTACCGTTCTTCTCACCGAATATTTTATCTAACATGAGTCAATAGTAGACTTGATCTCATTTCTTTTATCTTATAGCAACGAATCCATTTTCATAGATCTAAATCCGCTCCGTTTTCATTGAGCCACAGTGCATGCTCTTCATGGTCCGGCATCACGCGGGCTACCAGACGCCAAAACTTGTCAGAATGAGTACGCTCAATAAGGTGAACCATTTCATGAACCAGAATATAATCAAAGACCCAGATAGGAGCCATAATTGTACGCCAGTTTAAATTGATAATACCGTTTCGTCCACACGATGCCCAGCGGTGACCAAGGTCCAAAATCCTTATGTTTTTTACTGTCACACCGATCCTTTTATCATATCGTGGCATGCGGACTTTAACCTGCTTTTTAATCTGTTTTTTGTACCAGGACATAAAGCTCTCGCGCGCAGTAGCCCTTTCGCTTTCTGCGAGCTCAAAATAGCCGCGCCATAACCGAAGCGGCGCTGCTTGTGGTGACTTTTGCGATCTAAGGGCATCATCTATAAATTTGAGCCGGTAACTCTTACCAAGATATAAGAATCCCTGGCCATTAACGAATTCTCTCTTTGGCCCTTCTCTATTTAAAGCCTTCTTTTGAGCCAGTTTTTGATAAATCCATATTTTCTTTTCAGAAATAAACTTCTCGATGTCCTTCAGTTCTGCTTGATGAGGAACCTTCACGATAACAGCCCCATCTCTCTCTATAGAAATTCCCATGGATTTTCGATTAGATCTCTTCAATCTATATTCAAGACAGTCCATTTTTTCCATTATTATCACGATCTGATCAGCCTTAAATGCAGGGCCTTTGCCAGTTCCATAAAACGATCCGCAAGTTTTCCCTGTTTGTCGAAAGGAACAAGATTGCGATCATCTACTTCGTTGATAATCCACGTTCTTAATATGCTCTGTGCATGTCTGTTTCGCCAAAAATCAACAATACCGATTTCCTGCCGGATATGATCCACAATATCGATGACTGCTTCACAGAAATCTTTCATTTTCCGTTCTTCCGGTTTTTCCCCGAATTCATCAATCAGGATTCCCAAAAACGGTGCCTGTGTCTTTGGATCCAGACCTGTCCGATCTTCTTCCCGGCCCTTTTTTGTCTCATGGATGAATTTCTCAAGTTCTGCTGCCAGGGCTTCCCAGTTATCACGAAAGGCATCGAGGATATCCTTCAATCTTTCACTGAGCTTTTTATAAAAAGCGGGATCTTCGTTGTAATGTTTTTCAATATGAAACCGGGCGGCATGTTCCATTTCCAGGGCCTGTGTCTTCTTTGACTTGATCGTACCCACTTCCTTTTCAAAATTTTTATCCAGAATAGATATGGGTGGAACCTTTGGATCAACGCCTTGTGCAATAATGTGCTCATCGATCAACTGCTTTACCTTATTGCCCACCCCTGCGATGTTAAGTTGTGAGTCTCGATATCGGTTAGCTGCGGTTTTATTAATAAATCCAAGAAGCTTCATGTCATAGATATATGGCAAGGCCTCGGGGCGCGGCAATATGATGTCCATGCTCTCTGCAAATTCCGCAAACTTGTTGATAAATTCTGCTCTCAGTTCAATGTCTCTTAATGCATCAACACAAGCGTCGATATCCGAAATGTCAGCAATCCCCCTTTCGCTAAACAGCCCTATAACCCTTCTGTGCCGGTCGTCCAATTTGGGTAGCTCGTCCTTGATATTAATCAACGCACCTTTGATATCATCCTGCGAATACATGGCCAGCGCCTCTGTCAGGCGATCACCAACGCCAAAATAGTCAACAACCAGCCCGCGGGTCTTTCCCGTGTACCGCCTGTTGACCCTGGCAATGGCCTGCAGGAGTTCGTGCCCCTGCATAAAACGGTCAAGATACATGACCTGTTCCACCGGCGCATCAAATCCAACCAGCAGCATGCTTTTTACGATAACGACGGCAAGTTTATCCTTGTCCAGGGGCTTTTTAAATCTTCCATCCTTTCCCACAAGGATTTCCTGTTTCGCCTTGTCCGTATGTTCCTTATATGAAGGAGGGTCATTATGATCCCCTGAAATAATGGCTGCAAACTCAAGCTCCTTTACAATATCTCTATTTTTTGAGGCAATGATCAGAAACCGCGTTTCTTCATCCAGATTTTCCTGCTCATCTTCAGGCAAATTAAAGAGATTCGAGTCAAGCAGTTCAAGTCGTCTCAAAAGTTTGGTCTTTGCTTTCGTAAAGGCTTCATAATACCGGATGGCGGCCCGACGGCTCACCGTCACAACCTGGGCCTTAAATCCATTGGGCAAGATATTTGCGGCATAGTGAAGCAGCATGTCCTCTGCTTTTACGGCAATGAGATCCTTTGCCTCTAAAATATTTACCACAGTTCCGTACTTGCGCCGTATTGTCTCCCTTTCTTCTTCTGTTCGCGATCTGAACATATCATCAAAGAACTGATCCAGGCTCCTTCCGCCCTCGACTCTGGCTTCCGCCTTGCGGCCCTCGTATAGAATTTTGAGGGTGGAGCCATCTTTTTGTGACTGCTCAATGGTATACTGGTCAATATAATCGCCAAAAATTTCATGGGTCTTTTTTCTGATTCGTCCGGCGATAATGGGTGTTCCGGTAAATCCGATCATGGCGCAATTTGGCAGGGCCCGCATGATGTTTGCGTGCAACATACTGGTATGGGAGCGGTGGGCTTCATCTACCAGAATCAATATCTTGTCAGAAGGATTCCAGATGGGGAACAGGATCGGTTTTGCGGGGAGTTTGTATTCACCCTGCTTCTTGCCTGAAGGAGCAGCCGCTTTCAACATTCGGGTTTCAGGAATTTGATAATCATCCTGTGCACGAGGCGCCTGATCCTGATATTTCTGAACCATGGCAAAGACGATATTGGAGCTGTCTTCCTTCATGTGCCTGGCAAGATCGTTCTTATTGTTAGCACGATAAACGGTTTCACCCGTCAAACCTGCGGTGCCTTTCAACTGCCCTTCAAGGTTTATCCTGTCGGTAACAACTACGACCTTGAAGCTCTTTAAGTCCGGGAGATTCCGCATCTTGCGGACCATGAAAACCATGGTAAGGCTTTTGCCTGACCCTTGTGTATGCCATATAATGCCGCCGCGCTGATCAGCATCACCATGCTCTTTTTTTGTCTTGCCCGTCCTGAGGCGGTAAATGGCTTTGTGCACAGCTCGAAATTGTGGATACCTGCACACGAGTTTAATCTGCCGTCCTTCCACCTGATCAAATAGAATGAAGTTTTTTATAATATCGAGGAGGTGTTCCTTTTGCAGCATGCCTGCAATCAGAATCTCCTGGCTGTTTAACTTCTCTTTTCCGAGGTGTCTTGCAACCTCACTCATGGGAACAGGGCTTGTATCCTTCCACTCCATGTAATGTTCATACCCAGCCCCCACCGTGGCTGCCCGTGCTCCCTGCCGGAAGGTGCTGACCAGGAACTGATTGTAATAAAAAAGCCGTTCACATCCCTCGTCCTCTTCTACCTCCGGTCTCTGGTTGGAATATCTCAGAAGCTGGTTTATCCCTTCCTCCATGGGGTTGGATATTTTGGGGCTTTTACATTCGACAATCACAAGGGGAATCCCGTTGACAAAGAGCACAATATCCGGAGAAATGAAGGTCTTTCCGCCCGGAACATCCACCCTGAACTGATTTATTATGAGAAAATCATTCTTTTCAGGATGATCAAAATCAATTATAGCAACGGTCTTTTCTTTTCCCCCATGCAGGGCAGGATCTCCTTCCACTTCAACCCCCTGCACGATGAGATCAAAGGCTTTCTTGTTTCCCTCCATCAATTTTGGCGCGCTGATTCGCTCCAAGGCGCTGACCACCTGGTTGACACGATCATCATCAAGCCACGGATTTCCGTTATCATCAAGATTGATCTTCTTGATCGTTCTGCGCAATCTATCAGTCAGCAAGACATCACGGAAGCTCTCCCGCTCCGTTAGATACGGCACATCAATATCACCCTCAATATGCTCCCAGCCCATTGCCTTTAACTGCTCGATAAAGGGAATTTCC
>JAFDHQ010000195.1:4240-8388 GCA_019308685.1 Deltaproteobacteria bacterium | reverse complement strand
TTTCAATGCCTCAACCCCGTTGGAAGCTTCAAAAAACTTCCCCACATTAAAGCCGGATGCTTTAACGATCTTTTTGATAACCGCTCTCATGGAAGTGGAATCATCCACGATTAATACATTGTAAGCCATGGTTTCTCTCCGTGATTTTACTCAAAATCATGTGTCATTGAGCTTTAATTTCTGATCTCTGGCTTTTGTCCTCTGTACTATGTCTTTACTTCTTGGCTTCTAAATTCTAATCATCGAATAGACCTGTTCCAACTTTTCACAAAAACCGGAAATGACTTTCTGAAAGTCCCGATCCGAGAGGCTCAAACGCTCAACAACCTCTTGGTGAAATCTGTAAGCCAAACCGTCCGACCCCACGCCGATTCCCATCATCATACAAATGGTATCTGCTATATAAACAATAGAGGATTCAAATTCACTGATTGAAGATTTCTGTGGCAGATGGTGGTTTCGAATGATTTCAACCATCTGTGGGCTGAAATCCCAGTTTTCGGCCACCATTCCCCCCAGTTCCGCATGATCTATTCCGATCACTTTTTTTTCCGCCTCTCTGAAAGTAAAGTTTTGTTCTGTAACCAGGGCGTTGATTTTATCAAAAGAGTCCTTTACATACTGGTTCAGAATCACTTTGCCGATATCCTTTAAAAGAGCGGCGGTGAATATCAGATTGATTTCATTAGCCTCTTTTTTTTCGGCAAGCTCTCGGGCAATGAGCGCAGAAGAAACCGAGTATTTCCAGAGATCACCCGCGTTAAGATCATACCCTTCTTGCGCTGATTTTAAATTTTCCGAACTGGCTGATATTACTACTAGATCGACCACCTGATCCATGCCGAGATGGACAATGGCCTGATGGACAGAATCGACCTTATCATGAAGGCCAAAATATGCGGAATTGGCCACTTTTAATAAATTGGCGGTCACAGCCGTGTCAAAAACAATGACTTTGGAAAGATCGGACATAGAACTTTCAGGATCTCTGGCAATAGACATTACCTTGCTTGCCACCTGCGGAATCGGTTTCAATTTGTCTATTCCCTTTATGATCGATTTTATATCACTCATATCTTTTTCTCTCCCTTGCCCGAAACTTTTATCCATGTATCCCCATTATTGACCGCCAGCTTGATGGTTCGATTGACAACCCCTCCCACATCATTGTAGTCAATGATGACATTGTTCCTGTGGAGCATTTTCCTGATTGCAGCATCATTTCTCTTTCCAATATTAAAAACTCCTTTCTGGTCTAATATCTCTGCTCCCCCTGCTACGATGACTTTCATCCGCTGTTTTTTTGCACCTAACTTATAGGCGGCTTTGAACAGGGCGGGAATGCCGGTATCAGCAAACATAAATGGGTTCTTTTTTGCTTTTTCCGGATCCAGGCTCGACTCCGGAAGCATATAATGGAGAAGACCGCCGACCCGGGCCACAGCATCGTAAATTGCAACACCGATACATGACCCAAGAGAATAGGTGACAAGTGTAGCTTCCGTATCGTCACTGACTTTCATATCTGAAACACCTACTATCAGGCTCATAGTAATTCCTATATGTTAAATGCCTAAAATGCCTAAAATTTAAAGTGAGCTAAAGTGACTAACGTTCTGGAATTCCGTCAATTTAATATAAACAGTCGGAGCGTAGCGACTCCTTCACTTTAGATCACTTCAAACTTTATCCGCCACCGTACTTTGGCGGATTTAGATCACTTGTAACTTTTCCGGATTTTCCGGGTTAGGCATTTCAATTCTCAACTCCCATTACCAGATCCCAAAGTCCGGCCATGTCGAGGATGAGACCCACCCGGCCGTCTCCCATTATGGCCCCGCCGGCGATTCCTGTAATATCTTTAAGGGTTTCCCCCAGGCTTTTGATAACAATCTCTTCTTTGCCCAGCAGTTCATCCAACAGCAGGCACATCTGGTGGCTGTCATGCTCCACGACGACGACCAGCCCTTCCCAGGGATGCTCAGAATCACATTCTACTTTAAATATTCGATTGAGACGGATAAGGGGGATAAGCTTGCCCCTGGACAGAATCATTTCTCCTTTTCCTTCAACCGTGGAATACTGATCCCTGGCCGGCCTTAATGATTCAAGAATCGTCAGGGCCGGAATCACATATCTTTCTTTTCCGATCCTGACCACCATTCCTTCTATGATGGCAAGGGTCAACGGCAGCCTGATGATAAAGGTTGAACCCCGATCCGGCCTGGAGTTGATCTCGACTTTCCCTCTGAGTTTTTCAATGGCCTTTTTAACCACATCCATCCCTACCCCACGTCCGGAAACATCGGTGACTTTTTGGGCTGTGGAAAATCCGGGCTGAAATATCAGGTTATAAATTTCGGTATCAGAATGTTTGCATTCATCAGAAATGAGATTGTTTGCCCTGGCCTTTTCGATGATCCTTTCTTTATCCAGCCCACGGCCGTCATCCGAAATTTCAACAATGATGTTTCCCCCCTGATGGTAGGCCAGAAGTTGGATTTCGCCGCTTTTGCTTTTTCCTGCTTTTATTCTTTCTTCCGGCATCTCAATGCCGTGATCAACGGAGTTTCGAATCATATGAACCATGGGTTCGTACAATTCATCAACGACATTCCGATCGATTTCTGTATCTTCTCCGGACATTTTCAGCTTCACATCTTTTCCGGAATTTTTTGAAAGATCCCTCACCAGCCTTACCATCTTCTGAAATGTACTCTTAACCGGAACCATGCGCATAGACATGGCGGTGGTTTGCAGACCGGAGGTAATCTGGTTCAATTGCCCAAGATTTTGTAATAATTTTTGATCTTTGGTCTCAAGAATCGCCGGATTTTGCCGGAGCATGCTCTGGGCGATGACCAGTTCTCCGGTTAAATCCACCAGGTTATCCAGCTTTTTCGTATCCACCTTGATCTGAAGGTCTGCATGTCGCATTCTTGTCTTTTTTTGATCCCTCAAGGCTGCGACCACAGCCTTAGATTCCACTATTTTGTCTTCCACAAGGATCTGGCCGATTTTTTTATCCGGTTCTTGTTTTTGTCTTTCAAGCCCTTTATCAAGTTTTTGGGGAGTGACTTCATCTTTTTCAACCAGGATTTCTCCAAGCCGTTTATCCCCGATCTGATCCGCCTCCAGTTGAATCTCATCAATCCGGTTCAGCAAAGGCGCGGTGTCTAAACCGATATCCAGCGAAACATTCTTTTCCATCCCGCCTCGGACACCCTCGATCAGTTTTTTAAGAAGATCCACTGTCTCTAGAATAATATCGATGACCGCAACTCCGATGACGATCTCTCCGCATCTGGCTTTGTCTAAAAGATTTTCAGCATGATGTGCCAGCATGTTTATCCTGTCTAAATCAAGAAAACCTGAAACACCTTTGATAGTATGAAAAGACCTAAAAATTGAATTTATGCTCTCAAGATTACCAGGGTCCTGTTCAAGATCCATCAGACAGATCTCCGCGGTTTCAAGGCTTTCAAGGGACTCCATGACAAAACCCGAAAGTATTTCCCGGTCTTCCTCGCTAATATTTTGATCGAGAGGTTGTATATCCGCTTTCATCTCTTTTTTGTCTGCTGATTTTTTAAAACCATCGTCTTCTGAATCACTTTTCTCTATTGAGACACTTTCAACTTCCGTATCACTTTCTATATCCGGGTGAACCGGTTGAGGGTCTTTTTCTCCCTGCCCTGAATCGGATTGCTTAAACCCGAGTACATTCAGTAATTCGGATATATCTTCATCATACGCCTCATCGTTGCGGATGCATCGGTGAATGGCGCTTAGATGTTCAATTCCCTGTTCAAACGGTTCAAAATCGTCGGTTTCTCCCATGATTGCTTTTTCAAGATATGTTTTGAGGCCGGATATCAAGTCTGAAAAAACAGGCTTGCCGATTTTTTCGGCGTCCTCTTCCATATCACAGAGGAGGTTTAATATTTTCCCCATGGCGGAGATGTCCGCCCCATCAATTGTTACGACTTCCAGGGAAATAGCTTCGATTTTCTCTTTTGTTTTGTCAATCGGATCAGACATTGAGTAACATCCTCCTTCCGGACATTTTTCATCAATCGTTTTTCATCGGTCTTTTTAAATGCCTAAAGTTATGGTATGCTATTATTTTAAATTCGTGTTTATTCGTG
>JAFDHQ010000195.1:0-4230 GCA_019308685.1 Deltaproteobacteria bacterium | reverse complement strand
ATTCGTGTTTATTCGTGGTGACATTTATTTTATTTTTTGATTCATGGTTTTATTTAACCGCAAATGGACGCTAATGGACATGAATAAAAATGCCTAAAGTTAAAAACAATTTTCAATAGTCAATTGCCATGTCTGCCATTGGAAACCCATCTGTAATCTCCATTTCCCATATCCGTAAAATCCATCTTTTCCCAGAAAACCCTTGCCGTTCCTCTTACTCTGTCTGCAATAATCTCCCGGGCATCCTCTTTGAAAAAATTAAGCACCTGTGTTGCAAAGCCTCTCCTTTCAAACTCGGGGAAAATATTAAGGTTGTTGATGATGATCTTTCTGTAAATCTTTTTTATTCTCACCTTGCCGACCCGACTGTCTCCAAATTCGATATTTACATAGGAGTAATTTGAGACTCCATTTTTTATTTTTTCTATTTTAATAATAAGTTTGTCCGCCATTCACAATACACACCTAAAAAACCTTGCTCTTCCTGACGTTGTCCAGCGTCATATATAAACGTTTTTTGGCATGATCTGCTATGGGATCGCCATGCCCCGGATAAATTACATCAATATTTTTCCTTGCGATTTTTTCAAGAGCCCTGACGAAGGACTTTGGATAAGTACCGTCCGTCATGTTGATAATCAGTGATGAATCGCCGGACTCTTCCTGTTCGCAATACAGGCAGATTGAATCATTGGTATGGCCCGGTATATGAATGATATCAAATATTCTATCCGCCAGCTTCAGTGTTTGCCCATCTCTTAAGGTATGGCTCATTCCATCAAGCGGATGAAAGGCATATACCTCCGGATTAAATTCATCCCTTATAGTCGGAAGAAGGCCGGCGTGGTCAAAATGTCCGTGTGTCAGAACGACCTTTTCCACCCTTTGTTTCCCAACACCTGTGTCGAGCTTTCTTATCCTGTCAATTATTAAAGGATCTCTTCCCACATCAATAAGCGTGTTGACATCATCCATGCTATTAAGGATCTCTTCCCACATCAATAAGCGTGTTGACATCATCCATGCTATTATGATCGCCTAAAAGAAAATAGACGTTGGATGTGTAAATTTTGCTGTTTTTTGTAAGATTTATGACTTTCATGATTATGAAATGCCTAAAATGAGAATTAACCGCCCCAGTTAAATTCGCTCCGCTCATCTTCTGCGAAGAATTGAACGGGGCAGGCAAATGAACGCAAATAGACATAAATATTTTTTTAAAATTAGTGTTCATTCGTGTTCATTTGTGGTGACATTTATTTTGTTTTCTGAAAAAGCTGTATATTCTGTTTTATATGTTTAAAAAGATGAGCTGATTCTTTCGGCATTTTCTGTGTCTGTTCTGTTGCAAAAAAACATCCCGGAGACAGCGCTTTGTAAAACATCTTGATTACTTTTATACGCTCATCTTCCGGAAAGTGAAGAAGCACATTTTTGCAGACGATCAATCCAAAGTTGTCCCGTACCGGTGTCAATGAACGCAAATTATGCTTTTGAAAAGATACGCGTTGCATGATTTCATCTGAAATTTTAAAATACCCGGGCTTGTTATTCGAAGAAAAATATTTCTTAAAAATATCTTTCGGTATTCTCTTTACGGTTTCTTCAGGGTAAATGCCTTTTGCTATAATCTTTCCAAAGTCATGGCTTTCTTCATCAAGGTCTGTGGCATATATTTTCAGTCTTTTAAACTGGTAATACCCCAGGCTCTCCTTAAAGATAATGGCCAGAGAATAAGGTTCCGGCCCCATGGCGCACCCTGCGTCCCAGACATTGATATATTTGTTGTTTTTAAGTTCCGGAATTACATAGTCCCTGATCGCATGCAGGGTCGGAAGATCTCTGAAAAAAAATGTGAATGCCATGGTTTTTTCAAATGCCTAAATTGATCTAAATTGATCTAAATTGCCTAAATTGAAATGCCAATACCACTACCCAACTAATTTAACGCGTTAAGTTAACCTTTAGGCCGGTTCGCTGCTAACGGGCGAACCGGCCTAACCGAACAACGGGCCAACCTATAAACATTAAAAGTCCTTAAAATCGCCATCCGACACTTCGTCGTTGTCCATCGGGATGACAGTTTCAGGAGGGACCGCTTTTGCCGACGGCTGCGCTTTCAAGGTCTTTTGTGCCTGTTGAAAGTTTTGAACCGGCCGTGTTGGTGCGGTCATTTTACCGGACCTGTCACCGTTGCCGTGGTTGCCCAGGTCAAATCTTGCCAGCATACTGTCCAATTCATTGGACTGTGCGCTCAACTCTTCGGATGCAGAGGCAGCTTCTTCAGCGGTGGCTGCATTTTGCTGGGTCACCTTGTCCATTTCGGCCATAGCTTTGTTTATTTCTTCAATACCCTGGGACTGCTCACCGGAAGCTGCTGAGATTTCGCTGACCAGTTCGGCGACCTTGGCCGAAGCGACGGCAACCTCTTCAAATGCCTCGTAGGTGGTTTTAACCAGGCCTGAGCCGTTATTCACCTTCTTGACCGTGCCTTCGATGAGAACTGCCGTATCCTTTGCTGCTTCTGCCGAACGCATGGCAAGATTCCCCACTTCATCCGCCACAACGGCAAAACCGGCACCGGCTTCCCCGGCCCTGGCAGCCTCAACCGCAGCATTCAGTGCCAGCAGGTTGGTCTGGAAGGCGATTTCATCAATAGTCTTGATAATTTTGGAGGTTTCTTCGCTGGCCTTTGAAATATCTTCCATGGCCGTGTTCACATCATTCATGGAATTTTTGGCTTTATCAACCACCTGATTGGTTTCCTGCATAAGGGTATTTGCCTGGTTGGAATTTGCAGCATTTTGCTTCACCATGGAGGCCATCTCCTCTAAGGACGATGAAGTCTCTTCTAATGATGCCGCCTGCTCTGACGCACCTTCGGCCAGTGCCTGGCTCGAAGCCGAAACCTGCCCGGAAGCCGAATTTACCTGTTCGGATGCTATACCGGCCTGCCCCAGGGTGTCGACCATGTTGGCAACCATCTTTGCGAGGCTCTTCAGCAATAGATCATGCTCGGATCGGGGCTGAATATCCACTGTCAGATCACCTTCAGCCATTTTCTCTGCGGCCTCGGCAATCAGATTCAGTGCATCAATGAGTTCATTCAGGTTGTTCTTGATCTCGTTGAAATCACCCTTGTACTCGTCGGTGATCGGCTCAGGGATATCACCCTTTGAGATCCGGTCCACATATTCCGCCGATACATTAAACGGCGCTGAAAAAGCATCCAGAACATCATTGAGGCCGGTGACAAAACCTGCGATGTCTCCTTTGAAACGGGAGGCATCCCCGCGAAAATCGAGCTTGCCATCCACCAAAGCATTCTTTGTCTCTTCCAGAACCTCCCGAACCCCTTTGAATTGATCTCCCAGTTCATTGCTGGCCACTTTCAGCACATTGTAATCACCTTTGTAGTCATTGGTAACCTGTGCATTCAAATCGCCGGCCGCCATCCTGTCCAGCACGCCGCCGATATCCCGCAACGGGACTACCACGCCTTCGACTGTATTGTTCAACCCCTCCACTATCGTCGCCCAGGAGCCGTTGTACTTTGACACATCTGCACGTGTATCCAGTTCACCATCAGCAGCCGCTTTCTCCATGACGGCCGCTTCGTTGATCAGGCCGTTCATGGCATCTATAAGCAGGTTCAGGTTGTTCTTGATCTCGTTGAAATCACCCCTGTACTCGTCGGTGATCGGCTCAGGGATATCACCCTTTGAGATCCGGTCCACATATTCCGCCGATACATTAAACGGCGCTGAAAAAGCATCGATCAACTGGTTGACGCCCTCAAGAACAGGGCGATAGGCCGGATCAACCTTTTCCACATCAGCTCTGGTATCGAGCTTTCCGTCAACAACAGCGTCTACCAGAAATTTCATGCTCTCAAGCAGCGCTGTTACATCTGAATTGGCCGTTTCTTTGTCCTTTCTCTTTACCGGACCGGCCTTTTGTTTGGTTTGATGTGTTTCTTTTGCCATTTTTATTGTCTCCTTTGCGATTTGTTAATTAAAAGTAAGTTTTAAACTGGAAGAAATTCTTAGCGTTCTTTGCGCCTGCAAAAGAATTTTTTTCCAGCCTGTCAGGCGTATTTGATTATTACTCTTTTCCTCTTTCTCAAGCATTGGCCTGTTCCGGCACGGCCTGTGCCTTCTGTGCTAAAACTTCTTCAGGTATTGGAGGACTTTCCATTTTTGCCTCACTCAGCGTTTCAGCCTCCTCACC
>JAFDHQ010000023.1 GCA_019308685.1 Deltaproteobacteria bacterium | reverse complement strand
ACTTTAGTTGTTCCGGTTAAAGTCAACATTTTTTTTAAACAAATTTGCTCTTTGAAAATTCGGTAAAATCTGTACACAAGGCCGATATTCTGTTAAGTTAAAGAACGGGAACGGGGGCCTTGATCCCGCATTTAGCGATGTTGTCGCTTTGGGACTGCTTCCGTTCCTCTCTTTTCTTAGCCTGCCTTCTGGAGATTGGGGCTTTTGCATCATATGCCTGGTAACGGCGGCTTTTGTCCCGGCAGATTTTCTTTTCGCCTTGAGTATTCTGTTTTTCCCTGTTTTTTCGGTCAATTTCAGGGTTAAATGGTTTGTTGTGTTTTAGCATTCCGTAAATTATTCGAATAATTTTGTGCATGCATACACCCAAAGCGGCCTTTTTTTCCATCCCTTTTTCCGTATGTTTCTCATAGATTTCACGGATCAGGGGATTGGATTGAATGGCTACCATGGCAACCATATAAAGAATTTGTCGTGGAACTACGCGCCCTTTTTTACTCATATGAAAACCCCAAGAGCCATCGCCGCTTTTTTTATAAACAGGGTGAAGACCAAAGAACGAGGCTAAGTGTTTCGAACTTTCAAACCGTTCTATAGAGCCTATTTCAAGAATCAGACCGACAGCAGAGTCGTCTCCGACCCCTATGAACGTCTTGAGCAGCTCAACTTCAGGAATCGAGCACTTGTCAGTCATGGCTTTTGTTTGAGCGTCAATGACTTTTGAAAGTTGTCTAATTTGTTGGACAGTCGCCTTGATTATTTGGCTTGTAGTTTCATCCGTGGCGGATGCGACACTATGCTTGGCTGCTTCGATCAGTTTTTTAGCTTTTTGGGGCGTCACATATGGAATCAAGGCCACAGAAGACTTTCTTGCTTTGGCCAGCTTGGAAGCAGTTGGGTATCGCTGCAAAAGGCTAAAAACCCAAGCCGGTGTATTATCTTTACAGTAAGCCAGAATCTCTGGATTGGCTGTGTAGAGGTTTGATTCCAACTGATTGAGCAGCTGGGTTTTTTGCTTTTTCAGCATTTTTATAAATCCCCACTGTTTTCTCAGGGGTGCCAAAGGATCCTGTTGCTGGTATCGCACTTTTTCAGGATGCTCTATTATGTATTTGGCAATATTCTCGGCGCTGATTTTGTCTGTGATATTCCGATCCAATCCGGCCCTGCTGTTGTTGTAAACGCCGCAGGGGTTCAGCCTGGCGGTCTTAATTGGCAAATGGCTTTGGAACCTGACCAGAGCATTAAACCAGTTGTTTTCATAACCGCCAGTGCTTTCAACGGCAGCAAAAATGTTGGCCTTGGGATGACGGACGCAAAACTCTGATAGAATGCTGTAGAGTTTTTGGTGGCCGTCAAAAGTATCATCCAACTGAAAGTCGTCTTCAACGCAGCGTTTTGATGAATCAAGCATGACTAAATTAGAATATCCTTTACTCGCATCAATTCCAAAAAAGTAGTCTGGCATATGGCCTCCTTATCGGCAATAAAAGTTTTGGGAACCAGGAATCATCAGCCTTGTCAAATACGGTGTCGATGCACCAAGTTGTTCCCCGATTTAAACCTGGCGGAAGGAAGACTCTAAAGTCCGGGCTCGGAGCCCAAGGCACTTACCTTCTCTTCCGACATTATCGACGATTTTACCGAATTAAGAAAGCATATTGGTAATGATGCTCAAATTTAAAACCTCAGAGGAGGCGGGACACCCCCCGCACACCCTATTTTAAATTTATTTTTTTATTTAATTTTCATTATACAAGGCACTTTATCACTTTAGACACTTTTAACTTGTAGGTTTTTAGGTAAAACAGCCCCTTTAAATCACTTTAGACACTTTTAACTTGTAGGTTTTTAGGTAAAACAGCCCCTTTAAGGGGCAAACCAAAGTTTAGTCCTTTGGACCAGGATTCTTTACTCACGCTATTTCTTCATCTGTCAGATAACATGCTGGATCTGGCGCCCAGATATCGCCGGTTACCGCTTCGGATCGTACTCTGAAATTGCCGGCGCAGATGTCCAGCCATTTACATGTGGCACATCTTCCTTTGGCGTGCTTTTTTTTCTCCTTAAGTTTTTTCATGAGCGGATCCGAAGTGTCGGTCCAGATTTCAGAAAAGGGCCGATCTTTGACATTGCCGAAACTATAGTGACGCCAGAATTGATCGGCATGCACCTGTCCATCCCAGCTGATGCAACCGATACCTATGCCGGAGCTGTTGCCCTCGTTCATTTGAAGAAGTTCAAGAACCTCCCGGGCCCGCTCCGGATTTTCCCTGAGCAGTCTCAGATAAAGGTACGGCCCATCCGCGTGATTGTCCACGGTTAACACCTCTTTACTGTGGCCCTTATCATGCAATTTTTTTGTAAGATCCATAATAAGATCGACGGCTTTTCGGGATTCCTGGTGGGGCAGATCTTCATTTACGAGGTTTGTTCCGCGACCGGAATACACCAGATGATAAAAGCATGCTCTCGGAATATCCCTTTCTTCAAGAAGCTGAAAAATTTTTGGGATTTCATCCACATTCGATTTGTTGATAGTAAAGCGAAGCCCAACTTTTATCCCCGCCTTCTTACAGTTTTCAATTCCCTCTAAAGCCGACCGGAACGCTCCCTTTACACCTCTGAACCGATCATTAATCTCTTCCATACCGTCAAGGCTTATGCCCACATATGACAGACCGATTTTTTTTAGCGTTTGTGCTTTTTGAGGAGTTATAAGAGTCCCGTTTGTGGAGATAACCGCTCTCATACCCTTTTTCACGGCATAGGCGGCAAGTTCGGGAAGATCTTTTCGGGTCAGAGGTTCACCTCCGGAAAACAAAATAACCGGAACCCCAAATGCTGCAAGGTCATCTAACAGATTTTTGCCTTGTTGTGTTGAAAGCTCACTGTCCAAAGAAATGTTTTTTGCATGGGCATAGCAGTGAACACATTTTAAATTGCATCGCCGGGTAATATTCCAGACGATTACCGGCCGTTTATCTCTGGAAAACTGCAAGAGGTGGGAAGGTAATTTTGATGACATTCGCCCGTAACGGAGGGCATCCGATGGCTCAACGGTTCCACAGTAAAGTTTTGATATTCCGATCATATTGATAATTAGAATTCAGGGTTAAGGCGTCATACGTCAGGCAACAAGTTATGGCTCAGCTCATCTTTATAGAGTTGGCTGATATACGCCTCGGGATTCAAAAGAGCGCTTCTTGTGATAAAAAACCGGTTTTTTCCGGTTTTTTCCCGAATCAGGTTGAGACCGTGTTTAAAATCATCTTCGAGCTGTTCATAATAATCTTCAACAGTAGTATCGTTCTTTTCAAATTGTTCAATAATAAAATCGATGGCATCATCTTCCAGAACGACGTTAATGTCGTTGTTTTTAAAAAAGATCAGTTCTATTTTTTTAATGTCATCATAATATGATTTGATTTTGTTGATTACCTTTTCGATATCCATTGTATGATTGGAGTAATAAGAGGCCACAACTTCAATGCGAGAAGGGGTCAACGTCAGACCGTATTTTTCCGACAGGTTTTTCTTATTTGAATCCAAGTACGATATGATATATTCTTTTTCTTCACGAGCAATCTTTTCGAATGTTTCATGTAAATTGCTGCGGTTTGATGATAACATCATGTGTTCAAGCGATTTTTCGGGATCTTCGATTACGGAAACCGTTACCGGAAATTTTTTAATATCGCTGGATGGCAATTTTTTTTCAAACAAAAGAAGTGCGCCTTCCACGGCACTTACCAAGCCTCTGGCACCGGTGTTTTCATTGAAGGCTTTTTCAGCAAGAATACGAAGGGCCTCGTTCTCAAATTTCACGTTAATATCATATGCTGCAAAATCGAGTTTTTTACCGAGAATGATCGGATTGCTGGGATTCTTCAAAATTTCAAAAAGATCCTCTTCGGTCAGCTTCTCGAAAACAGCTCTTACCGGAAGACGTCCGACAAATTCGGTTTCAAATCCGAATTCTATCAAATCTTCGGCTTTAACCTTTTGAAGAAAATCTATTTCATCCCGGTAGTTTTTAATTTTTGCTCCAAAACCGATTTCCTGGTGGGCAATCCGTTTTTTAACAATCCGGGCCAGATCGCCAAAAGCGCCGCTCATAATGAACAATATATTACTGGTGTTGACCGCACGTTTGTCCCGTTTTCCGGTTTTGCGAAAACGTTCGATCTCCTGAATCATCGAAATAGGATCATGTGGCACCTTTAAATCGACTTCGGTTTCTTCCATGGGCTTCAGAAGTGCGCGCTGAACCCCTGACCGCGATACATCAACACCGATAATATTCCGGTTTGACGCAATTTTATCGATTTCATCGATATATATGATACCGTATTGAGCCAGTTCAATATCACCGTCAGCTTCTCGTACAAGATCTCGTACAAGATCTTCTACATCGCCGCCCACATAACCGGTTTCACTGAATTTGGTCGCGTCACCCTTTACAAAAGGAACTTGGATTTTGTTCGCGATCAGTTTTATAATATACGTCTTTCCAACTCCGGTCGGACCGAACATGAGTATGTTATTTTTGATGTGCCCGACCATATCACTCATGTCGTCACAAGAGGTTTCTGCACGTTTTATACGGTTGAAATGGGTGCATATTTTTGTGGCCAGAATTGCTTTTGCATTATCCTGTTTCACGATATACTGATCGAGATAGGAAATAAGCTCTTCGGGTTTTAAATCGAAATTAATTTTTGTTTTTTTTGGGGCAGGCTTTTCTACCTTTTCGGGGCTGACTTCATGGGGGACAAGCAGCGGAGATACCATTTTAACACTGCCGCCGAATTTCTTTGAAAGAAAATCGCCGATTTCTTTTTCAATTTCTTTGGGATCAGGTATTTTTTCGTTACGTTCTTTCATAATTTAAAATTATAATCACCCCTTAATAAAATGCAAGAAGGAAATTGTTTATACCTTTATACCCTGGACCAAAAAAGGCAGGGCCAATTAAATGCCCTGCCTTTCCTTGATGGCCTTGAATTGCTTTTTGTTTGATTCAAGGCTTTTTTAAGTTCGGTTGAGCCGTCACCCAAAATAAGTGTGGAGTCGCCCGAACTTTTAAAATTTTAGTGGTTACATTTTATTGTTTTTTTTATATAACTATTGTACAAAAATCGGAAATCTTAGTTAGTTTCCATCCAGAAATGGCCCTTTTCCGCAATCTCTACGCCTGCCCTGTGAAATGCAGAGCCTATTTCTCTGGGGTCAATCTGCGGAATCACTTGTTCCCGCCTCGGGTCGGGACGCGGTGTTCTTTGATTTGACTCGGGGCATCCATGCCCCTCGCCCTTGCGGGCAGCTTGATAGCGGTCCAAATCTGCTATCCTGCAGATTTGCCCTTGACCTTGCGAAAAATTGCTCATTTCTGTATTGGAAACTTAATTTGTGCCCGATAATAGATTTATGGATGGACATTGGTTAATCGCTCACTGATATCAACTCAAGATCAACTCATAGCATCAAAAATTATGAAAAAAAGTACACCCATCGCTGTCGTGGGAATGGCGTGTCTGTTCCCCGGGGCTCCGGACCTGAATACGTTCTGGCAAAACATTGTCAACAAGGTTGATGCAACGGTTGAGGTGCCCCGGGACAGATGGATCGTTGAACCTGATTTTATGTATCATTCCGATCCCATGCCGGACAAAGCTTTCTCAAAACGATCTTGTCTGATACATGATTTTAAATTCGATCCCAAAGGAATTGATCTTGACGAGGAATTGTTGAAAGAACTGGATCCGTTGCATCAAATGGTGCTGAGTACGGGCCGGGAAGCATTATCAAGCTGTGTGACCCCGTCGATGAATAAAGAAAATATCGGGACCGTTCTTGCTGCGATTGCATTGCCCACGGACGCATCCTCTTCAATTACAAGAAAGATTTTGGGAACATCCTTTGAAGAAAAACTTTTTGGCCCTATGGCTCCGGATAAACAGATACGGCTTTCCAGAGAGGAATGCCTGGCCGGCAGGGTAACCAGTCTGCCCGGAGCCATTCTTGCCGAAGGACTCGGCCTGGGTGGCGGAAGTTTTACCCTGGATGCCGCTTGTGCTTCATCCCTGTATGCCGTTAAATTTGCCTGCGATGAATTATGTTCTTTTCGTGCGGATGCCATGCTGGCCGGGGGCGTCTCAAGACCGGAATGTCTTTATACTCAGGTCGGTTTCAGCCAGCTCCGGGCGTTATCTCCTTCAGGCCGTTGTGCCCCGTTTGACCAAAGTGCAGACGGTCTGGTGGTGGGAGAAGGCGTGGGCATGCTTGTTTTGAAACGGCTGGATGACGCTTTGCGGGATCAAGACCTTATTTATGGGTTAATAAAAGGAATCGGGCTTTCCAATGACATGCGGGGCAATCTTCTGGCTCCGGACAGCAGAGGCCAGGTTCGGGCCATGCGCAGCGCTTATGCCGACGCAGGCTGGTCTCCTCAAGATGTCGATCTCATCGAATGTCATGGCGCCGGCACACCGGTGGGAGATGCGGTCGAGCTTCAAAGTTTGAGAACGCTTTGGGGTGAATCCGGCTGGTCAAATCAACAATGCGCCATCGGCTCCGTCAAATCCATGATCGGCCATCTGTTAACCGGTGCCGGCGCCGCCGGGATGATCAAAACTCTTCTGGCATTAAAAAACAAAACATTGCCGCCGTCACTCAATTTTAGTAAGCCCCTGGCTAAAAGTCCTCTTCATAACAGTCCCTTTCGAGTACAAACCCGGGCGGAACAATGGATCCGGAAGGATAAAGACATTCCCCGGCGGGCTGCCGTCAGTGCATTCGGATTCGGAGGAATAAACAGCCACCTGCTTTTTGAAGAATGGGACCCTGAAATTGAAGATTGCCGATTAAAAATCGCCGATTATCACGCTTCCACCTCCAATCATCAATCATCAATTATCAATCGTCAATCGACGATTCAAAGGGCCCCGGTTGCGATTATCGGCATGGCATCTGCTTTCGGTCTTTTAACATCTCTGAAAGAATTTCAGGAAA
Organism: Deltaproteobacteria bacterium; assembly: GCA_019308685.1. Taxonomy (GTDB): domain Bacteria; phylum Desulfobacterota; class Desulfobacteria; order Desulfobacterales; family UBA11574; genus S5133MH16. The sequence goes on along the minus strand of JAFDHQ010000023.1, from coordinate 14,132 downwards.
CTATATTCAGGGGAGAATCGATCATCACAAAAAGGCCCGAGGTTCGGTGGAACGGATGTGACATGATCGCCGAGGGCATTCTTAACGCACAGGGTGCCTGGGGGGGATACATGAAGGAACTTTCTCTTGATCTCAGAGAGTTTCGAATACCTCCCAATGAAATTCCGGATATTCTTCTCCAGCATCTTTTAATGCTCAAAGTTTCGGCCGACGCCATGAAAGATGCAGGTCTTCCCCTCAGACAAGAACGAACGGACATGGGGGCCTACATCGGCATCGAATTTGACTTTGAAGCCACGGATTTTCACCTTCGCTGGCACCTGCACAATTTGGTTCGGAAGTGGAGAAAACAAAACCGCCCGGGATTCACTCTTGACGATGAGAAAGAGGCCGGTATCTGGCTGGAATCGTTACGAAATGAATTTCGACCGCCCCTTACCGCCACCCGAACCCTGGGCGCCTTGGGCGGAGTTATCGCCAGCAGGATCGCCAGAGAATTTCGTTTCGGAGGTCCGAGCTATGTGGTATCCAATGAATCGGCCTCCGGTCTGAAGGCTCTTGAAATCGGGGTGCGATCCCTGCAGCAAAAAGAAACCCGTGCCGTTCTTGTGGGAGCGGTTGATCTTTGTGGTGATGTTCGCAGTATCGTCACATCCCACCAGATAAGACCGTTTACCCGAAGTCACAAAATAAGCCCCTTTGACCGGTCGGCGGATGGAACGCTTCCCGGCGAAGGCGCTGCGGCGGTGGTACTCAAAAGGCTTGACCGGGCACTCAAAGATGGCGACAGGATATATTCTGTTATCAAGGGAATCGGAAAAGCCGGCAGGGGGGGCGTCAACACCCATACGCCGTCAAAAAACGCTTATGTTCTTTCTCTGAAACGATGCGTTGAGGATGCCGGCATTTCACCGTCTTCCATAAGCTTTTTTGAAGCTCACGGCAGCGGAAATCCTTTGGAAGACCGAGTCGAATCGGAAGCCCTTTACGAGTTTTTTGCAGGCGAAAAAGCAACCTGCGCCATGGGGTCCGTAAAACCGAACATCGGATACGCCGGAGCCGCCGCCGGACTGGCGTCGTTGGTAAAAACCAGCCTGTGCCTTTACCAGGAGATCATTCCCCCCTTGAATAATTTTATCAAACCCGCCCATCAATCCTGGCAAACCGGTACATTTCATATGCCCGCTTTTCCGCAATACTGGTTCAGAGACCGAAAAGACGGTCCCCGCAGGGCATGCACCGCTGCCATGACAACAGACGGCAACTGTATGCATATCATCCTCGAAAGCGTTGAATATGAATCCGTTGAGCGGATACCTGAAACGGTTACCAGGGAAAGAAAAAGACCCTTAGGTGCAATGGGACCGGGCCTTTTTGTGGTTGAAGGAGACACTAAAAATGCATTAATCGAGGGGCTTGAGGCCCTTCATATTCATATCAAAGATACAAGGAGCCGGCCATACCCGGTCTCTGTGTCCGGAAAAATAGGCTTGACAACAGATCCGGAGATCGAACCAATGGCCCGGTCCTGGTATCTTAAAAACAGATGGGGTAAAGATAAAAAATTTGCAATATCCATCGTTGCTGACCGTATCTTTAATCTGGAAAAATATATCAAAGACGCCAAAACCACGATTTTGTCCGATGAACCCAAGCGCATGAACGGTCCGGGGGGTATCCGTTATTCTCCGGATCCGTTGGGTATGGCCGGAGACATTGCTTTTGTCTTTCCCGGGTCGGGAAATCATTATATTGGAATGGGCAGAGGCATGGGTGTGCTGTGGCCGGAGATTCTTCGCGAAATGGATGCCGGGACCCACCAGTTAAAGCGCCAGCTTATCCCGGACTGTTATGTGCCGTGGAGAACGTCATGGGAACCGGGCTGGGAAAAAGCGTCCCATGACAACATCATTTCAGATCCCTTGCATATGATCTTCGGACAAGTGGTTCATGGTGTTATTATGGCCAATCTTATCAGAAGGTTCGGTATAACCCCCCATGCGGCTATCGGATACAGCCTTGGAGAATCCGCAGCACTTTTCGCCATGGGCGCATGGCCGGATCGGGACAACATGTTACAACGGATGCTTGAGACAAACCTGTTTTCTACCGAACTTGCCGGACCCTGCCATGCGGCACGCAAAGCATGGAAAATCCCCATGGATGAAGATGTAAACTGGTGCGTTGCGGTTGTCAATCGTCCGGCGGATTGTGTCCGCACGGTTATCGACAAATGGTCTTTTGTCAAACTGTTGATCGTTAATACGCCGGATCAATGTGTGATCGGCGGCAGACAAAATCATGTAAAGGCCGCCATCGAGGAACTTGGCTGTGAGGCCGTTTTTCTCGAGGGAGTAGTTACGGTTCACTGCGATGCCGCGGCTCCGGTGGCAGATGCTTATAAAAAGCTTCACATGTTTTCCACCACCCCTCCAAAAGATGTAAGATTTTACAGCTGTGCACTTGCTCGTTCCTACACTCCCACCGTTGAAAGCGCGGCAACCTCGATCCTCGACCAAGCCATCTCCGGTTTTAACTTCACAACATTGATAGAGCAGGCCTATCAAGACGGTGTCCGTATCTTCCTTGAGATGGGACCCCATGCGTCCTGCACCGGTATGATCAACCGGATTCTCGATAAAAAGCCTCACCTTGCGGTTTCTGCATGCTTCCGGGGTGAAGACGACCATGTTTCCGTGCTTAAATTTCTGGGAACTTTGATTGCAGAAAGGGTCTGGGTGGATCTTGAAAAACTATACGGGATTCATGCATACGCCCCGACGATCAATGAAATTACAGAGGAGAAATCAGATCTTCAGATAACGCTAACCGTGGGTGGAAAAATACCGTGTCCGTCTTTGCCCGGGACAGATGGCAGCGGCCGGAGGACAGAGGACAGAGGTCAGAGACCAGAGACCAGAGGTCAGAGGTCAGAGGTCAGAAGTCAGAGGTTGGAAGACAGAGGACAGAGCATAGAGGAAAGAGGAAAGAGGAAAGAGAACGCTATCCAGTATCCAGCAACCAGTATCCAGCAACCAGAATCCGGTATAAAATATCAAGAGATAATGAACGCCATGTCGGAAAGCAATAAAGCCACGGCCGATGCTCATAAGACCTTTCTTGATTTTTCAAATGAGTTAACCAGAGGTTTTGAAAAAACGTTCGACACGCAGACACGTCTTTTGGAGACCTTGATTTCAAACAATCGGTTACCGGTTGAAGAACCCGGTTTAGAAAGCAAAGACCAAATAGAAAAAATAAAAGAACCGGCAAGACCGGCTTTCAGTCGTGACATGTGCATGGAGTTTGCCACCGGCTCCATTGCCCGTGTACTGGGGCCGGAGTTTGCAGTAGTCGATACTTACAACGTAAGGGTCAGACTGCCGGATGAACCCCTGATGCTTGTGGACAGGATCATTTCCGTGGAAGGAGAAAAAAGATCTCTGGGTTCGGGCCGGGTGGTTACGGAACATGACGTACTTCCCGACGCATGGTATTTAGACGGTGGCCGTGCTCCGGTGTGCATATCGGTCGAAGCCGGGCAGGCCGACCTTTTTTTGTGCTCGTACCTGGGCATCGACCATGCGGTCAAAGGACAAAGGAGTTACCGGCTCCTGGATGCGACCGTTAAATTCCACCGCGGACTTCCCCGGCCGGGTGATGTTATTCGTTATGAAATCGACATCGATCATTTTGTACGCCAGGGAGACACGTACCTTTTCTTTTTTCGGTTCCAAGGTTTTATCGGAAATAGCCATCTGATCAGTATGCAAAACGGATGTGCCGGTTTCTTTACCCATGAAGAAGTGCAAAATTCAGGGGGAATTATTTTAACCGAGGAAGATACCTGCCCCTGCGTGGGGAAAAAGCCCTCTGACTGGAAAGACCTTGTCCCGATGACTACGGAAAGCTACACGGAAGAGGAGTTAGAGGTGCTGAGACAGGGTGATCTTACAGGGTGCTTCGGCCCTTTTTTCCACGGCATTGAACTTGCGGAATCACTCAGACTGCCCGGCGGGAGGATGAAACTGATACACCGGATTGTACTGCTCGATCCTGAGGGCGGGCGTTATGGGCTGGGCCGGATCCGAGCGGAAGCAGATATCCATCCTGATGACTGGTTTCTGACCTGCCACTTCATGGATGATATGGTCATGCCGGGAACCCTCATGTATGAATGCTGTGCCCATACGCTCAGGGTGTTTATCCAGCGCATGGGATGGGTAACGGCAAAGCCCGGGGTCAGCTATGAACCGGTTGTGGGAGTTGAGAGCGTACTCAAGTGCCGCGGGCCGGTCACACCGGAAACCCGGCATGTTTGGTATGAAGTGGAAATAAGGGAACTCGGGTACGCCCCGGAACCCTATGTGATCGCCGATGCGCTCATGTATGCCGACGGGCAACGAATTGTATTATTTAAAGACATGTCCATGAAGATGACAGGCATTGCCCGTGAAGAGATAGAAGAGGTATGGGAGAAATCAGGTGTCAGGTGTCAGGTGTCAGGGGATAGAGATCAGAGGACAGAGGACGGAGATCAGAAGTCGGATGTCGGAGGTCAGTGGTCGGAGGGCAGAGGACAGAGTTCAGAGGAAAAAGGTCAGCGGTCGGCAGACGGAGGGCACGGTGTGGAGGGAAGAGACGGTTATCTGGTATCCCAAATACGGAAACCGGCGGTTTTCAACCGTGACAAAATACTGGCATTTGCAATTGACAAGCCTTCTCAAGCATTCGGTGAGCCGTACAAAGTGTTTGACAAAGACAGGGTAATTGCCAGACTTCCGGGACCGCCATATTCCTTTTTGGACAGGATTGTTTTGGTTGAGCCCGAAGCATGGGCTTTGAAACCGGGCGGATGGATAGAAGCCGAATATGACGTGTCACCCGATGAATGGTACTTTAAAGCAGACCGATCATTTTCAATGCCCTTTTGCGTATTGCTTGAAATCGCACTCCAGCCGTGTGGATGGCTGGCCGCCTATCTGGGATCTGCCCTTAGAAGTGAAAAAGATCTTAAATTCAGAAATCTTGGCGGGAATGCCGTGTTGAATCGCATGGTTTTACCGGACAAAAAAACATTATCCATACGTGCCCGGATGACAAAAGTTTCCGAAGCCGGAGACATGATCATCGAACATTTTGATTTTAAAGTTCAGCAGGATACGGAAATAATTTATTCGGGCGATACATACTTCGGTTTCTTCACGAAACAGGCACTGGCCCGGCAGATCGGCATACGGGGGGCGGATCAGCAAGCCTATTGTCCCACGGCGGATGAACTGCAGCAAAGCCGTTCCTGCAACTTTGAAAACCGGGCCCCTCTTTGGCCGGATGATCCTGAGGTTCATCCGGCTCCTCCTCTGGCAATGCCGGCAAAAGCGCTGCGCATGATCGACAGGATTGAGACTTATGTTCGGAACGGAGGCTCTCAAGGACTGGGTTTTATTCGAGGGATAAAACAAGTGAAACCGGATGAGTGGTTTTTCAAGGCTCATTTTTACCAGGATCCCGTATGGCCGGGTTCTTTGGGAATAGAATCGTTCCTCCAACTGGTCAAGTTCATGGCCATTGACCGATGGGATCATCTGGTTGACAGTCACCGGTTTGAGCTGATCACCGGGGAGCCCCATAACTGGATCTACCGGGGCCAAGTGATTCCGGAAAATAAAACGGTTGAAGTTGAAGCTGTGGTAACTAAAATGATGAACACACCGTTTCCGACCCTGTATGCAAACGGATTTCTGAAAGTGGACGGGTTGTATATTTATCAAATGGAAAATTTCGGTTTTCGCTTAATTCCGATATAATTTAGACAGGACAAACAGGATGTTCAGGATATTTTTATCCCATTTTCCTGATGAAAATGGGATAAATACAATCTGCCCTAAGGCAGGACATGAGTTAAGACTCCCACCACTCTGCCTTTCCCCTTGAAGGCAAAGCTTTTGAATAGGGGTGATAAAGAAAATTCAAATACTATTAAGTTAACCCTGTTATCCTGTCAAAAAAATGCGCGAGTAAATTTCTATGTTATACAAAAAGGTGTATATTGACTCATTTGGGTATGAACTGGCACCCAACGTGGTCTCATCAGATGACATTGAAAAAAGGCTTGAACCCTTATATAAAGCCCTTCATTTTCAAAAGGGACAATTGGAGGCGCTCACCGGAATCCGGGAACGCAGATTCTGGGACCCGGGATTTCCCATGTATGAAGGCGCCATAAAGGCAGGACAAAAAGCCTTGGATTCTTCCTTGGTTTCTCCCGAAGACATCGGAATACTCATATATGCCGGTGTTTGCAGAGACAATTTAGAGCCTGCAACCGCCTGCGCCGTATCCCACGGTCTGGGGCTGGGACCGGAAACCCAGATTTACGATGTTTCAAATGCCTGTCTGGGAGTCTTAAACGGAATGATACAGGTGGCAAATGCAATAGAGCTCGGCCAGATCAAGGCTGGTCTTGTGGTGTCCTGTGAGTCTGCAAGACAGATTATGGAATTTACCATGGACCGTCTTCTGGAAAACAAAGATATGGATCATTTCAAGAAGACTGTTGCGACGTTGACCGGAGGATCAGGGGCGGTGGCCGTACTTATGACGGAAGCATCTATTTCCAATACCGGTCATCGTCTTTTTGGAGGGGTCGTAAGAAGTGCGACCAGACATCATAAACTGTGTCGATGGGGGCCGGATACCGGTGTGCCTGCTAGTGGGCTCCATGTCATGCAGACGGATTCCGTAGGCGTTCTACAGCATGGTGTTGTACTGGGTATAGAAACATACTACGCGTTTAAGAAAAAACTATCCTGGCCGGATGATAAGCCGGACAAGGTTATTTGCCATCAGGTCGGCGCCACTCATCAGAGAAATATACTCGACTCTATCGGGATCCCGGAAGAAAGAGATTTTACTACGTTCAAACACCTGGGAAACATCGGCACGGTATCTCTTCCTATTACAGCAGCCATCGCCGAGGAACGGGAGTTTTTGGTTAAAAATGACCTTGTTGGTTTTTTCGGTATTGGCAGCGGCTTGAACTGCCTGATGTTGGGAATAAGGTGGTAAAAATATGGGTGTTGGGTTATGAACAGGCGCTTATTAAAGCAGACGGCTTCGTAAAAAGTCCAATTTCTGCGTTGCGCTTCATTTCGTGTTCACTGCGGCGTACATAAGTACGCCTCATTCCACGAAATTCGCGACGCCTTGAACTTGGACTTTTTATTTTGCCGTCTCAATTTTGACTTTTTACGAGTTCATCAAAGCAACGATGACAAAATCTTGTCGATATTGAAATGTCCAATATCCAATGTCCAATATTGAATGTTCAAATGAAAAATACTTGAAAATTGGATATTGAGGATTCGACATTGGATATTAGCTGTTTTACAGAAGGCACATCAAGTGACGCTTAATAGACAACATACTGTTCCCGGAGGGAAACAAATAGACATTTCTTCCTTTTATCATCTTTATCCGTTTACATCCCATTACATGGAAATAAACGGTCTGAGGTATCATTTCCTAGACCAGGGAACCGGTGACCCTGTTGTAATGATCCACGGAAATCCAACCTGGTCTTTCTATTTTCGCAAGCTGATCCGGGAATTGTCTGGCCGATACCGTACGATAGCACCGGATCATATCGGGTGCGGCCTATCCGAAAAACCCGCCCTAAAACAATACGATTACAGGTTGAACAGCCGTGTGCGTGATTTGGAAAGCTTTCTTGAACACCTTGAGATCAAGGAGAAAATTACACTGGTGCTCCATGACTGGGGTGGGATTATCGGTATGGTCTATGCGGTCAGATACCCTCAACGAATCGGTCGAATGGTCATTATGAATACCGCCGCCTTTCCTCCGCCCCAGGGTAAAACACTTCCCATAAGACTCAGTCTGGTGCGAAATGTCGCGCCGTTCGCGACTCTGGCGGTGCAAGGATTTAATCTGTTTGCCCGTGGTGCGCTTTACATGGCATCTTACAAAGGAATGGGAAAAGATGTTAAAAAAGGCTTCATCGCTCCGTACAACAGTTGGAATAACCGGATTGCAACCTTAAAGTTTGTTCAGGATATTCCCCTCAGCCGGAAGGATCCCAGTTATGGCCTTGTCAAGCATGTTGATGAAAACCTGTATAAACTCAGCCACCTCCCCATGCTTATCTGTTGGGGCGAGCACGATTTTGTTTTTGATTCCGAATATCTTGCCGAATGGCGCCGCCGTTTCCCGGATGCAGAGGTTCATGTATTTAAAGATGCAGGACATTATGTTCTCGAAGATGCGGCAGACAGAATTATTCCATTGGTAAAGGATTTTCTGAAAAAGCATCCGCTCTGATTTTGGTTTTTTAAATCTAACCCGGACAAGCCGGAAACAAAAATATTTGTCACAAATGCACTCAGACAAACAAAATTTACAACTCAGGAACCAAAACCAGATGAATTCTTGCTTTTACGAATTCATCAACTGCAAAAGGAGATTTATAATGACACTTTTAAACAAATTGAAGGTCCTGCATTTCGGGGCAATAGGGTTGCTAATGCTATCTGCCGTTACAACCTTTGCAGGGCAACCGAAACCCATGGTTGAGAAACTGGCCGTGGTTAACGGAGTCATAATTACCAAAGTTGACTTTAACCGGAAATTACATCAGATAAAACAGCATATTTTACGGCAGGGACAACAAATTCCCGATGATAAATTGGCTCAAATCAAAACGGATGTTCTTGAAACTATGATCAATGAAGAACTATTGTTTCAGGAAAGCCGAAAAGATGGCATAACGGTTGAACCCGAAGCCATTGCAACGGATCTTAAGAAGATCAAAAAAGGATTTGCTACTGATTCTGATTTTAAAAAACTCATCGCTGAATCTGGTCTCACTGAAGCTGAACTTCAATCAAATCTTGAGCGAGGTCATGTCATCAATAAACTCATTGATAAGCAGATCATGGCACTGATTGTCATTCCTGATCAAGAGATAAGAAAATTTTACGATACCCATCCAAATTCCTTCAGGAAATCCGAGCAGGTCAGAGCCAGCCATATTTTAATCAAAGTTGATTCTCAAGCCGAACGGTCCGTAAAAGATGAAAAAAAGGCAAAACTCCAAAAGGTCCAAAAAAGACTGAAAAGCGGTGATGATTTTGCCGTGCTCGCCAAAGAGTTTTCAGAGTGTCCGAGCAATATTAAGGGGGGTGATCTCGGTTATTTTCAACGAGGAAAAATGGTAAAACCTTTTGAAGATGTTGCATTTGCATTAAAAACAGGTGAAGTCAGCGATATCGTTGAAACGCGCTTCGGATACCATTTGATTAAGGTTGTAGATAAGAAACCGGCATCAGTTACGGCTTATGAAGAGGTAAAAGATAAAATTGGTGAGTATTTAAAAAATGAAAAAACAAGTAAAGAACTCAAAGGGTACATTGAAGAACTTCGGAAAAAAGCGGTTATAGAAAGAGTTACATCCTTATAATTAAATGATGGGAGGGGGAGTTTTTTCGATTGAATAGCTCCATGAATAATCAGCGACTACATCATACAAACTCATACATAAGGGTTCGTAAAGAAAGAACAGAAAATATGGCTTTAAATAAATAAGTTATATGACTACTCGCTTAACGCCTCTTAATTACGAACACAAAATACCGCTGTTCTTTCTTAACGATCCCTAATGCATTCAAACAGTGTATGATTTCGCTGCTGATCATTCATTACGCTATTTTAAAAACTTTATAAGAAAAACATTCTGACTGCTGAACTAAATTTTTTTAAGCAGTTGATTTGCTGCGGTGAGTGTGGGATCCCAGACCGGACCAAAGGGCGGGGCGTATGCCAGATCTGTTTGGTAATATTCATCAACGGTCATTCGGCCATGCAACGCAACTGCAATAGAATTAATTCTATGTGCAACACCTTCCTTACCTACCATTTGGGCACCTAAAAGACGTCTTGATTTTTTGTCGCCGATCATATGAACATGGATAACCGACGCACCGGGGTGAGCATGGGCGCGCGAGCGGGTTTTAATAGTAACCTTTGCGGGCTCGAAACCAAAATGTTCAGCTTCTTTCATGGTGAGGCCGGTACGCGCCACTTCCAGATCAAACACTTTAAACACCGCTGTACCGGCAACCCCCGAAAGCTCAACCGCTTTGCCGCAGATATTGTCGGCAACGGCCCAGCCTGCGCGATTTGCCCGCAGCGCTAAAGGTATCCAGGTTTTTTTTTCCGAAACAACGTGATAGGCATCCGCACAATCTCCTGCAGCATATATGTTCTCATCCGAAGTTTTGAGGTTTCTATCCACGGCGATCGCATGGCTTAAACCAAGATCAAGGCCTGCACTGGAGGCAAGTTCGCTGTTTGGTTTTATTCCAATGGCCACCAAAACCATATCGGCTTCAAGGATAAGATCGGAACATATAACCTGTAACCATCGGCCTTTGGCGTCAATCTTTTGTAGTTTATGACCCGGATATAATGTTACTTCATGGGTTTCGACTTCTTTTTTAACAACATCGGACAGTTCTTCTTCCATCCAGGGCAGGAACACGGAGCCGGGTTTAACCATATCTACTTTTATGGATCTGGCCCTGAGCGCTTCGCACATTTCAAGACCGATATATCCCATGCCGATGATAACGACTTTTTTAACCGGGTTTGATTTTATGTATGCTTTGATTTTTCGCCCGTCATCCAGACTTTTTAAAGCCAAAACTCCGGGAAGATCAAAACCGGGCAGATCGGGTATGATGGGAGACCCTCCGGTGGCAATCAGTAACTTATCATAGGAAAACAGGAATTTCTTTCCCTGCGACGATATGCCGGCAACGGTTTTGTTCGAAGGATTAATCGATTCAACGCAATGACCGGTCAACACATGGATCCCCTGTTTTTCCCGAAAGACATTTGCCTGTCTGACGACAAGATCATCAATTTCCCTGCTGGAATCTGCGATGTTGTACGGCATTCCGCAGGCACTGTATGAAACATCCAGTGTCTTTTCCAGGACGGTAATATCTAAATCAGGATCATTCCTTTTTGCTTTGCTTGCAGCGCTCATTCCGGCTGCATCACCACCGATAACCAGAAATACCATAAAGCACCTTTAAAGAAATTGGTTTACGGAGTTTATGCTGAGGAACGAAGTGTTCACATTTTTACCAGTGGCCCTCAACATTTGCCTGATCCACAAAAGCCAACTTCCCTTGAATGAAGGAGTTTATGGCATCTCTGACGGTGCCTTTGGCATCAGAGGCCACCTTGATTTTTGCGGCATTTAGGACTTTAAATGCGTTGGGTCCGCAAAATCCGGTAATTAAAACCTCTGCTCCCTGATCGCTCACCATTCCGGCCGCCTGGATGCCGGCCCCTTTAAGTGCATTTACATTTTCTTTATTGTCCAGAACATCAAAATCAAAAGTTTCTGAATCCACAACAAGTATATATGCGGCCCGCCCGAAGCGAGGATCAACCAGATCGTCAAGGCCGCTTCCCTTCGATGTTACAGCTATTTTCATAATATCATTTTCCGAATCCGTTTATCTTTATTCATATGCCGCCATGGCCGTCGCCATGGCCGCCACCGCAAACCTGATCATCCGTAATTGCAGACAATTTCCCTGCGATCAGGTCTTCCACAACCGGTTTTATTTCAGGACGCTCGGCATCGTAATACACATCGATACCCACCTGCCTGAACCCCATGAGCGGGCGCATGCCGATACCTCCCACAATTAAAGCATTTACATTATGTTCCGCCAGGAGATTCACCGGGACCATACATCCTCCCTGGACATGGCTCTGATTTGAGATCGTGGTGACACCCTTGATCTCTCCTGCTTCAACATCTACCAGGGTAAACACATCACAATGACCGAAATGTCCCGACCGTTGACCTTCCAGTCCGCCTTTTTCCATAGACGGTACCGCTATCCTTCCATTTTCCATTGTACAAAGTTCTCCTTTATTTTATTTTTAATGTTGATGGCTTCGTAAAAAGTCCAACTTCTGCGTTGCGCTGCATTCCTCGTCACTGCGACGTACTATAAGTACGTCTCGTTCCTCGGAATTTGAGCGCCTTGAATTTGGAGCTTTTTACTTTGCCATCAATATCTGACTTTTTACGAGACCGTCAAATATATCTGCCTAAAACCTAAATCTTAAAACCTAAAACCGATGAATTCGACTTTTTATGAATTCATCAAACATTTCCTTTTTCGTTCATCACAGGGGATTCAATAATTTTTCTCCATATCTGTTTAACTGCCTGACCGACTATTGATTCGGTATTATATTCAAAAATGGTTTTTCCTTGCACCATGGATTTCGTAAAAACCGGATCAAATGGAATCCGTCCCAGAACCGCCATCTTTTTTTCTTTTGCCAGTTTTTCAATGGCCTGTGTTTGATCAGTATTAAGATCAAATTTGTTTACACAAACCATGCCCGGGACCTTAAAATGATCGGCCAATTGTGCGACCCGCTCCATGTCATGCAATCCTGAAACTGTGGGCTCGGTTACGATCAAAAGGGCCGTGGCCCCGCCAATAGAAGCTATTACCGGACATCCCACACCCGGCGGACCGTCCGTGACGATCAGATCCAATTTATTTTTTTCGGCAAGTTTTTTAGCTTCCTGCCGAATAAGGGTCACCAGCTTGCCCGAATTTTCTTCGGCAATGCCTAATCTGGCATGGACCATGGGACCGAAACGGGTATCGGAAATAAACCATTGACCGGAGGTACTTAGCGGAAATTCGATGGCCTGCTCCGGGCAAAAATCCACACAAACCCCACACCCCTCGCATTCGATAGAATCAACTTCAAACTGTTCGCTTATGGCTTCCCAGCGACACAGCTCCCTGCAAAGGCCGCATTGGGTGCATTTATCCGGATCAATAACCGCAATGCCGCCTCCCTGAAAATCATAACGTTTTTTTATATCCGGGTTCATAAGCAAATGAAGATCAGCCGCGTCTACATCGGCATCACAAAGGACCTTGCTTTTAGCCAATGAGGCAAAGGCCGCCATAAGACTCGTCTTTCCGGTGCCGCCTTTTCCGCTGATGACAACCAATTCTTTCATTTAAGTCTTTTCTCCCTTAAACGGCCATTTCTTTAATATTATCGTATAATTTCAAAAATTTTTCTTTCCATCCCGGCAGTTCTTCAACAATCAGCTCGCCTCTTGAATACGCTTCCGCTATGTTACGATCAAAGGGAATTTCCATTAAAATTGGCAGGTTCTCTTTTTCAGCGTATTCTTTTACCCGATTGTTACCGATATCCGATCGATTAATGACCAGTCCCCTGGGAATTCCAAGAAGTTTTACCGCTTCCACAGCCAGTTTCAAATCGTACAGGCCGAACGGCGTGGGTTCGGTCACCATCAAGACGAAATCAGTTCCCTTCATGGCCGCGATTACCGGGCATGAAGTGCCCGGAGGCGCATCGATGATGGTAAGTTGATCCGGACGGGTATATGACCGAACCTCTCTGATTAAGGGAGGTGACATGGCCTCGCCGATCCTCAACCGGCCGTGAACAAAATTGAGATTATTTTTGTGGCCGATTTCAATTACACCTAAATTACGACCGGTTTCTGTGACGGCTTTTTCAGGACAGACCTCCATACAACCGCCACAACTATGGCAAAGTTCCGGAAACGTCAACACCGTTTTTCCGATCACGGCAATGGCCTTGAACCTGCAAATCTCAGCACATTTTTTACAGAAAGTGCATTTTTTTTCGTCAATTTCCGGGACCGGTGTAAAAACAGATTTTTCCTCTTCAATGACCGGGTTTAGAAAAAGATGAGCATTGGGCTCTTCCACGTCACAGTCCAACAGTTGTACGTCCGAGCCAATGGAAACAGCCAGGTTGGTGGCCACAGTAGTTTTTCCGGTACCGCCTTTTCCGCTTGCAATGCTGATAATCATTCGATAACAATTCCTTCTGGTTATGAGCTTATGCGCGTAACGTAACATATAACAACATGTTTTCTTGTCAAGCGCTTAACCCGAATTTTAAATAAAGATCATAATTTTATTTTGCCCTGAAATACTTGGTCCTTTGGTCCAAGCCTGTCCCGTATTGCGGGAGTCAGAGTTCTGCTCTGCATTGGA
>JAFDHQ010000194.1 GCA_019308685.1 Deltaproteobacteria bacterium | reverse complement strand
GTATGATATATTTGTAGAAGCCTAATATAGAAAATATTAAAGCAATTGTCCAGCACTTTTATATTAAATTGTATTAAATGGTTATACATTTTACAAAACTGTACGGTAGTGAATATGCCGTTAAAAGTTTTCTCCAATCATCAGCCACAAAAGATTTTTCTTAAATTATTTTGAACACTTTAAAAACCCATACATTCCTATGGATTTGGGAAGAAAGCCCGCCAGAATCGACATGAGCCAGCCAAAATGGACATTTTCAGGTGAAGAACAGAAAGAAGTTTTTCTTCCATTTCGGGGATAAATTCCGCTGCTTTAAGGGAATCTGAAATTACAAAAGCCTGCCATAATCAGAGGAACTGTTCCCGCCGGAGTTGCGAAACATTAACCTTGATAAAGCGACATAATCAGATGGATTAAATTCCAGTCCGGGAAATACAACTTTTGCTCCAGCCAGAAGCAGGAAGATTTTGATTCTACCAAAAGCAAAGGAATTTTTATTCAGGTTTTGAAATCAAATCATCTTGCTCTTGGTTAGGGTTTTAAATCCGATAGGAAATTTAGGATAAAGTGTTCTTTGAAGATCTCTTTGAAGATCTCTCTGGAATACTATATAATACGGGGTTACTTGTTTTGGCAACTTCCATACCATTTTTGGAAAGTTCAATGCCATTTTCGGCAAGTTAAAAACCATTTATGGCATTATACTTTCCAGAAATTGGTAAAGTTCAATACCATTTTTGGTTCCTATTTCTCATAAAAATAAGTGTAACTTCCATCGTCATTGACCTCACCGAGAATATAAACATTATATTTTTTTCGATGATCGTCCTCATCGATACACGAGATTCGCTCTATTTTTAGGATTCCGTCTTTTTCCAACGCTTTTACCCATGCTGTTATTCTGCGAACTTTTCTACCAAATATTTCTGCAAGTCGATGTCTGGATATTGAGGCCACCAGTAACTTTCTTTCTATGAAATATTCCTGATAAAGATTCAGTTTTTCGTTTTTGTTCCAGTCAACAATATTCCGTAACAGGTATATTAGAAGTCCGGTTTTATTTGCTATTTTTTTCATAACTTCCTCATTATTAAAAAATTTTTCGTCGGTTAATGCCAAGAACTGGCCATTAATTGGTTTTTGTTTATGCTTATTTTTCTTTGGCTCGAAATCAAAGTCGTCGTAATGACAACTCTTTTTTGAATCGGATTTAGATTTATATTTTTGTCTTTCATAGGGAGTTTTTTTGATTTCTCCACCCAATTCGAAAAAATGCGCCTTTAAATCTTTGATGAACTTTTTTTGTTCATCTGTTCTTTCTGGAAATAAATGGGCATTTATGAACTGGTTGTGGATTTCCCTTGTTTCTTCAATGCTTAATATTTCCATTCATTACCTCCTGCCCAGGCAAGTATGGCTGGGGAGTGGAGCAGGCACTCCCCATTTAATCCATAAGGAACCACCACTATCTCTCTTTTTTCTCTTTAATTTGATTCAATTTCAATCTGATGCCTCATGACGGTCATCAATTGAAAAAGATTGTAATTCAGCAACGAAAGTTCGCACCTATCCAGGACTTTATTGTAAAGTTCGCAATTTTCTTTCAGACAGTTTTCATCCAGAAAAGGACACCTTGTTTTTTTCATTTTCGATTGTTTTTTACGCATTTGCCATACCCCCCTTCCTTGCAATATCATCTTCGGCTTTTTTAGCCGCAGCCGAGAGGATGAACCCCTGATCCTGATACTCTCGAATACCCCGTATCAGGTCAATTTCCGCCTGGGCGTATCTGCGATAAGCCCTTTCACCGCATACAAGTCGCTCTGGCTCTGGGATGTATTTCCCTTCCCAACTGCGTAACTTTCTTTGGCTGACACCAGTCATTCTGCTGGCGTCGCCAATGGAATACGTTTTTTCAAAGTTTTCTTTCATGGTTATTCCTCCATAAGATTTATTTTCCGGGGCTGAAAAAAATACCCCTTCTACATACTATAGAGGTTAGTTAATTCCGGCGATTGGAATAGGCGTTTTAGAAAAGTTATTCGTTTCTACATTAAGTGAGGATAGATAATTTGGGCATTTAGAGACGTTCTTACATAGAGATTTGAAGAGTCTTGTTGCCTGCCAGAATTAAAATTGGGTGAAGCGGAATGAAAAAATTGGGGAAAAATAGGGGATTATATTCTCGTATAACACAGGTTTGGATTAGGCTGTGATCTGCGATAACTACCCGGAAATCAATGCCGATTGACAGTTCACACATAGCCTTTTCCCTGAAAAAACATTCTCGTATTCAATTGGTCTAATTTAATTACTGAATATCTGTATTGCAGAATTAAATTGCTTTTTGAATGGGGTGGCTCCTCCATTTGCCGGATGCCTAATTTTTGTAGATTCAACCCCAAGCCAGCTTGATACTGAATAAGATTTTTCGCCAGCGGCAATTATATTTTTAATATCGCTTAAATTTATAAGTTGGGTCAAAATTTCAGCTCCTAATTTTAGCTCACTATCATTTGGTGTTCTGTTGGATAAAAATCCTAATTCCGTTTTAAATGGATGCCAAGGGAACGGCGGGTGTCAAGAGAGTTGTCACCTGATCCATAGTTTACGCCGCCTTTTTTAAACAGTGCATCTGGCTGGTCTCATCCCATTTTTCAGGATTCAGCAAAACCTGATGCACAGGGTTCCAATTACGTATTTGTTTTGACCATCGATTCGGATTTCGTCTTCGGGCTTTTTCATACACTTTCCGTCGATTGGCGAGGATATGTTCCTCGCGGCCAAAATGACGATCATCAGGAGTAACGAAACGAATCGAGCTGTGTAAATGCTGTGTATTGTACCAGAAAGCGAATCCATCAACCCATGACTGCGCTTGCTCAATATTTTCAAATGGTTTTGAGGGATATTCAGGTCGATATTTCATCGTTCGAAAAAGCGATTCAGAATATGGATTGTCATTACTGACGCTGGGCCGTGAGAAGGAGGGAATGACTCCCAGTTTGTGTAAAGTAGCCATCATAGTGGCACCTTTCATTGGCCCGCCGTTATCGGAGTGCAGCACGAGTTCTTCGGGTTGAACACCGTGGACCGAGCACGCATGGGCCAATAGCATCGAGCTGTGGTCCATGGATTCTTCGGCAAAAACCTGAGCAGCGATAATTTTACGGCTCCAAACATCGACAATCATATAAAGATAGAAAAATAAACCCCGTACGGACGTCTTCAGGTACGTGATGTCCCAACTCCATACCTGACACGGTCCGGTGGCCACATGCTCCTTTGGGCGATGAGAAACAGCAGGCTTTGAAGCCTGGCGGTGGGTCAGCATCTTATGCTCTTTGAGAACTCGGTAGAAAGTCGATTCAGATGCCATGTAAACACCTTGATCCGCAAGTTTGGGTACGATCTGTTTGGGAGAAAGATCCCGGAATGGCGCACTGTTGGACACATCGAGTATCTGTTGCCTTTCCTGCTCGCTGAGCTTGTTGGCAGGTGCTGTCGCAGGCCCCTTGCGCTGGTCTTGACCGCCATGTTGCCGACGCCACCTGATGATTGTACGGGCACTGAGGCCCATTATGGCGGCGGCTTTTTTCAACCTGGCACCGGATTTAACTGCCCTGTCAATAAGATCTATGATCATTTTCCGTTGCTCCCGGCTGTGGGGTCGGCCTCGTCCCCCCAGATCTCCTGGACTTTTTTTTTCAACACCAATAGTGCTGCTGTCTCCGCAAGGGCTTTGTCTTTTCGATTGACCTCCTTTTCCAGGGCTCGAATGCGTTTGGCAGCATCGTTCTTTTGTTTGGCCTTCTTTTTCGAGAATCCGTTTTGCAGGCCATCGAGCATCTGCGAACGCCATTGGTCAAGATGTGCCTGATGCAGTCCTTTTTTGCGGAGAAACGCGCCAAGCTGCTCGTCATCAAGCGAGGCAGCTTCCATGACGAACTTGAGCTTATCTTCAGCACTCCAATCGTTTGGACGTTTGGGACTTTTTATTTTTGCCATTTTTGTATACTCGTGAGCATTGTTGGAAAAACCATACGATGGTCCGTCTCCGGCCATGCGCAACCATTTGGAAAGCGTCGATTGAGAAACGTCTACCTGTTTGGACAACGCCGAAGCTGATATCGCATCTGGACCGGACAATTTTTGTATCATTGCATTTTTGAACATATCAGAGTATTGCATG
>JAFDHQ010000022.1 GCA_019308685.1 Deltaproteobacteria bacterium | reverse complement strand
GTTTGTAATATCAACATAATTGCCGCCGGAATCCTGCCATTTCACTCTATCTCCGTATATTTCCAATTCATAGTTTCTGTCATTGTGAACCAGCGTACAGCCCTTGGCCGCAACAATAGTTAGAGAGTGACTGCTCTGTTCAAACGTCTTAATGTCCAAGTATTCGTTCAGTTCCGAAACCAGGGCATTGCGCTTATCTCTGAGATCATTGGCCACGTTATTATTCGCTTCCATACCCACAATTTCAACATTGATCTGTGAAATCTCGCTTGTAATTTGGTTTATCCTTTCAATCCCGACAGTTATAGCATTGGTTATATCGGTTTGAATCTGATTCAAATCTGGAATCAAGGATTGAAATTGCTCTGACATAAGCAGACTATGCTCATAAAGTGCAATCCTTTCCGAGGATCCTGACGGGTTGTTGGAAATATCGTGCCATAAATTCCAGAAATCGGACAGCGTTGCACTCATACTGGCGTCAGAACTCTCGCTGAACATAGCCTCCAGAACCTGCATATATTTCTCCATCTCTTGGAAGGATGACAGGTTCGATTTTTCCTGCATGAGCTTGTTTTCGATAAACTGGTCAATGGATCGGGCAACCTGTTCTATTTCCACACCCCGCCCTAAAATCATGCCTTGATGTAAAACAGCCTGCTTCGCTTGAAGGGAAGGTATTTGTCGTGAATAGCCTTCTGTATCAACATTGGCGATATTATGAGCGGTAACATCTATGGCATGCTGCTGGGCGGCCAGAGCACTGGTTGCAATATCTAACACCATTCCCAAACTTGACATGCTCAAATCTCCCTGTTTAAAAACAAATTGGGGCCCGATTTGCTAAACCGGCATTTGTCATTGTAAATAATCTTGGATTCGGCCTCTCCGGTTATGATTGATATGATCTCATCCATAAAAGTCAGTGAATCATCTATAAAAGTCATGTTTTGTATCCTTAAGACCTCAATCTCGCCTTTTATTTTCAGAATCCGAAGATATAGCTTTTGAAATTCCGCCTTAAATTTTCCGGGGATAAATTTCATTATTCGGTTAAGATTAAAAGATTTTTGATCATCTTTTGAACTCACTGCGGAAAGGATCTCCTGTCTTGTCGATTCAATATCTGCGCAGGTTTGTTCTTTTTCCTTAGATATTCTCCACAGTTTGTCCAGATCTATGCTAATAAGAGATTCTCTCTCTTCCTTCAAGTAATGAAGAAGATCATTATAAAGCATAATCTTTTTATAAAAAAGCTTTTCAACCCAACGAACGACTTCACCTTCCATGAATAGACTCCCTTTTCTACTTATCGGTAATTCATGATTTTATCTGTAGCATAATTTTTATCTTTCAGACTCTCAAAAAGCATATTTCCCAGTCCCATGCCCCCACCTATAGCAATTTCCTGTGCAAGATTTTCATTGAACATTGATTTGATGATTTGGCTTTCATTATCATTCCCGAAAAGGGGGTCATCATCCATGACTGTGGACATCGATTTTAACATATGTGTTATAAATATCGATTCAAACTCCGCGCAGGTTTTTTCAAGTTTTGCCGGGTAGCCGTCTTTGTGTAATTCTGTTCCTTCAGGGCCTGCTGCGACCGGTTTTATCATTCTTTTCTCTCCTTTATATAATCTCCAGATCCCCCTGAAGCGCACCTGCCGCCTTTATGGCCTGTAAAATGGTGATGAGATCTCTGGGAGTCACACCAATGGCATTTAATGCCTTGACCAGCTCTCCGATAGTCTTTCCTTCCGGGATCAAAAGAAGACGATTATCCTCCTCGGTTATTCCTACCTCGCTCTCCGGAGTAACAACGGTACTCCCTCCCGGTGCTACGATTGTCCCCCCCTTCATTTGGGTGGCCGCACCGCCACTTCCTGAGGGAGCAAAGGCAAGTGGCTGTGAGATCTGTCTTGTCTCTTTTATCTGAATACTCAAATTTCCATGAGCAACGGCAACTTTTTGTATTCTGACATTTTCTCCGACCACAACGGTTCCCGTCTTCTCGTTGACGATAACTTTTGCCACGCAATCGGGCTCAATTTCAAGATCGCCGATTTGAGCAATTAGTTTGACCACTTTGTTTTGAAACTTTTCAAGAACTTTCAGATTTAAGGTTCCCGGATCTATCGCTCTTGCAATGCTTTCCCCTTGTTGCGAGTTAATTGCTTGGGCGGCCCTTATGGCTGTATTAAAATCCGGATTATTCAAAATAATCGTCAATTCTTTTTTATCCATTATCGACAGCGGAATCTCTCTTTCAATGGTTGCCCCTCCACTGATCTTTCCCACCGTGGGATGATTTTTTGTGACACCGCCTCCGGCGGCGCCCCCGGCGCTGTAGCCGCCGATCACAACAGGCCCCTGGGCCATCGCGTAAATCTTTCCGTCAACCCCTTTCAGCGGTGTCAGCAAAAGGGTACCTCCCTGAAGGCTTTTTGCATCACCAATGGAAGATAGCGTTGCATCGATTTTTTTCCCGATCCGTGCAAAAGGAGGATACGTGGCACTCACCATAACTGCGGCAACATTTTTTACTTTTACATCTTCAGCGCTGATATCAATACCCATATGTTCAAGCATATTGGACAGCCCCTGGGTCGTAAAACTGGTTCCTCCTTTGTCTCCGCTGCCGTTCAGACCGATAACCAGTCCGTAGCCAAAAAGCTGATTAGGTCTGATCCCCTTGATCGAGGAAATATCCTTTATCCGTGCTGCCATAACTGGCGATGGAAAAGTGAAACCGAAAACAAAAATAATCAAAATTATAAATTTAAAACGGCCAGACATAATCGACGATCCTCCCTAACCATCCCGGTTTTTGTTTGTCCGCCACAGGGCCGATACCTGCATAAGTTATCCTGGCGTCAGCCACATATGTAGAGGAGATTTCGTTAGTTGGACTTATGTCCTCAGGCCTTATTATGCCTGACAGAGTTATATATTGTGTTTCA
The DNA here is from genome assembly GCA_019308685.1 of Deltaproteobacteria bacterium. Taxonomy (GTDB): domain Bacteria; phylum Desulfobacterota; class Desulfobacteria; order Desulfobacterales; family UBA11574; genus S5133MH16. The sequence goes on along the minus strand of JAFDHQ010000022.1, from coordinate 16,733 downwards.
TTATTGACCTTGATCTCTCTTTTTCCAACCACATAAAGATTGCCGTTGAAAAGAACCTTTTGTACCACGGCGGAAATATATGCCTTTAAATGTCCGTCCCGGTCACTGGTGCCTTTACCGTCAAAGTTCATGCCTAAGGATGCCGTGAACAGATCATCTTCCCCGGGATTCTGGGCAAGCCTCTTATTTTTTTCAGCAAGGGCTTTCATATAGCCAAAAAACTTTAGTTTGGCTGCATCTATACTTGATGATCGACTGGTTTTGGTATTTGCATTTAATTCCGCCTCCGGATCCTCCACAATCCTGACAATAACAATATCGCCTATCTTTCGTGCCCTCCTGTCGGGGAACAGGCTAATCCCCGTGCTGTCTGACCACAAAGATCCCTCCACCGGCCGGGGAGGTTTATAGGATGGAAATTGGGGATGATGAATAACTTTGTTTCCGGCCATGCCGGTAGCAATATTTTGCCGGCCGGCACAACCGGTCAAAAAAATTAATGCCATGAATAATAAAATGTATTTTATGTGCGCCATCTCTGTCTCCCGTCCTTTAAAATTCTACCATTACCGTCGAACTGTTAACGACCTTTGCGTAAATATACTTTTTGCTCATCAAGTTTTGAACCTTTATAAGATCTCCGGGGCAACCCTTCATCAAAACCTTCCCCGGCACCGTCACCCTCAGATCGCCTGATTCCGCGAAGATCGTTATAATATCTCCCCTCTCTACAACGGGAGCTTTTTCCAGCATCCATTCTTTAAGACAGGTATCTGCTTTTATATTATGTTTCGCCCTTAGTCCTTCCGCCTTGTCCATATGGGTGAGAACCTTTGGAGATAAAAGAGAAACATTTCTTTTTGTTAAATAAACATCCTCCTTTCCTATGACCTCCCCCCTTTTTAAATTGCGAGACGTGCAAACCACGGATTCAAACACATCAACATAACCGGAAAGAAAAACTTCATATTTTAACTGTCCGCTTACGTTAACTTCAGCAATTAATCTTACATGCCCTTGCAGTCTTGTCCTGCCTTTTTGAAATATCTTAAAATTTACAGTTCCGGCGGGAACCGGTCTGTTTCCTTTAACTTTAAATCTGGAAACAACGACATCAGACTCTGTTTTTCTTAAATGACGGCAAACATATTCTTTAAAGTGCTTACGGAATATGGACTCTGGTATGGATTGGTCGCTTGGTTTTATTACTCTTTGAATATCCTCACCGGCGACCGGCTGCGCCATGTTAGACATACAAAGCCCCAAAATTAAGATCATAAAAAATATACTGCGCATTGTTTTTACCATAATCATTACCTTGAAATATTATTCACGATCTGCATCATGTTGTCTGCAGTCTTTATTGTTTTGCTGTTGGCCTCATAAGCCCTCTGGGCCATAATCATGGAAACCATTTCTTTAACAACATCCACATTAGAGACCTCTACAAATCCTTGAACTATTGTTCCCATACCATCTGATCCGGGAGTTCCGGAAACGGCCTCTCCGGATCCGTCGGTAGCTCTGTATAAATTATGTCCCTGGCTGAAAAGTCCCGCAGGATTGGGAAAAGAATATAGTTCTATGGCACCGAGAGAGGTTCCCGTTCCATCAGGATCAAATACTGTTACGGTTCCATTGGCGTCAATAGCAATGGTAACCGTATTTTCCGGAATGGTCATCTCTGGCTGTAATTTGTCTCCATTTGCTGTGACAATATTTCTATCGGAATCCATTTTAAAATTACCGGCTCTTGAATAGAGTTCCTCTTCATTACTGATTACCTTGAAGAAACCTTTTCCCTCAATAGCCAGATCGAGTTCATTCTTTGTTTCTTCAAAATCTCCCTGTTCGAAAATCTTATGCACGCCAACAGGCATGGTTCCCATGCCAACCTGTATGCCCACAGGAATCTGATCTCCGGTCTCTGTTGTGGACCCGGCCTCACTGATCGTCTGATACATCAAATCCTGAAAATCGGTTCTGCTCTTTTTAAAGCCGGCGGTATTTACGTTTGCCAGGTTATTTGCAATAACATCAATGGTCAATTTTTGGGCGGCCATTCCTGACGCCGCCGACCATAATCCTCTTAACATAATTATCTCCTCCTCTATGGAACCAAACCATAATCGTTAACCATTTTGTCAGTGACTTTATCTATTGATTGAATCGCTTTTTGCACGGACTCAAATGCCCGGTATGTCTCTATCATCTTAATCATTTCTTCTGTGGAATTCACATTAGAACTTTCTAAATAACCCTGCTGGACACTGACATTTTCGACGGTGGATATCCCCTTTTCTTCTCCGGTGTAGAAATACCTTGACCCCCCCTCTTTTTGAAGCAGTTGAGGATTTTCAAAATCCACAACCATTAGCCTATCCACAGGCTCTTCATCAACCTGGACCTGACCGTCAACTCCGATGGTTACTTTACTTCCGTCTATTGTGATAGGTCCGTTTTGCCCGAATACGCTCTCTCCATTCAATGTTATCAGGGTACCTTTCTCATCAAGTGTAAATGCGCCGTCTCTTGTATATCGTATCCCGTTGCCGGTTTGGATTTTGAAAAATCCTTTAGAATCCAATGCAACGTCAAGTTCGTTGCCGGTATGCCTGACAGGGCCCTGCATAAAGTCCGTTTTTGATATACTATTCGTCTCAAGCGCCTCATTAAAAGAAATGATATCTTTTTTAAAACCATTGGTATTAATATTTGCCATATTGTTGGCAACAGTTTCGAATCTTAGCTGTTGAGTTAAAGAGCCGTCAATTAAATTATAGATTCCTGATATCAATCTTTTTTCTCCTTTTTTAAGGTCTGATTAAGTTTTGATGATAAGCGGTTATCTTTTTTCATGTTTGCTTTTGACATATTATTAGCAATCTTTATGCCAAAAAAGTTTAAATTATTTTGTCATTTAATATGCTGATAATATTTGATAATATCCGAAGAAGGAGAATGTTTTTACAAAAGACGGGAGGAAATAAATGCCTATTGGAAATTTTTTCCGCTATTTAGTGCCCATCCATAAATGGCAGGTTCTGGTTTCCGGCAAGGCCCGAGCGAGTTTTCAACCGCAGGCATAGTACGCTATGTCGAGGATTGAAAACGAGCGAGAACGCCGCCGGGGGCCGAAAGATGCCGTTTATGGATGAACACTATTTAAGGAATACACAAACGCCAGCAATTCTGCAGCAACAATATAAAGATCCGGGGAGATCTCATCATTTATATCGAGTTGTGATAAAACCTCAATCAAGTCAGGATCATTGTGTATGTAGATGTTGTTCTTCTTGGCAATCTCAATGATTTTTTCAGCCACTTTGCCCTTACCCTTTGCAGTGACTCTGGGAGCGTTATCCGATTTTGGCCGATATTTTAAAGCCAGTGCCGTGTCTTGTCTTTTTCTTTTCGTCATCTAAGCAACCAGGCTTATGGTGCAGCCATCCTCCTTTATTATTTCCCTAATAAGAGATTGGGTTACGATCTCAGGCTCTTTAATTTGGCACTCCATCTGCATAACAAAAAAACCTCTTTTTTCCAGGGTATTGATAAACGCCGATAGGTTTTTTTCAATGACCATTTTTGTTTCTTCATTTGCCAGCAAAAATCTTCCATAGATCTCTTTTTCTTTGATAGTCAGATCGGATCTTAGTGGCCCAAGACTTGACAATTCCAATAAAAAACTAATTTTGAAAAAATCGTTATCCTTTTTCTCCTTTCCATGATCTCCATTTTTCTTTTGATTGAGTTGTATTAATAATTGTCCGACTGTAAAAAGTCCGTCAGGAAATTGGATGGGCATTGGAATAAATATTTTATTATCCTGTTCCAATCCTATATGATTAAGAAGCTGGATATTATCAATAGTTGATAAAAATCGGTTTAAAAGAACTTCCTTTCCTTCCATAAGTGATAATATCTTTGATCCAAGGCCTTTTAAATCCTGTGCTGCCAGGTTATTAACATGATCATTACCGATAGTTTTTTTAAGAAATATGTTTTTTAGTTTTGCCTCCCAGCAAAGACCGGATTTTTCAATAATTTTTCTTAATAAATCCGGTTCGGATTTTAAAAACAATCTCTGCGACAAATCATTCATCAATTGTCTGAATTGTTTTATGTTGGTTTCATGACTCGGATATTGTGTTAACCCTTCAAGTAACGATTTCCACAGATTTTCTTTGATTCCGGAAAGTATGATAGATATTTTAACCGCATCAAGGTCGTTACTTTTTATGTCAAGGAGTTTAAGAACCGGATTCGGAGATACTTTTTCTACTTTTAAGGATATTATCATCCCTTGGTTTAAAGGAAATTGTGTACGGGCAATAACCCTTCTCCCTTTAATACAGAGGAGGGATTTACTTAAAGAGATCGATTTGAGCACCTTCCCATTTACAATCTCATTTTTATTCAGTTTAGGAGCAGCTGTAGAATCTTCCTCAGTTTGGAGAAATAATTTGGAGGCTTGCATGGGAGATGTGCCGACTTGAATCAAGATACACCTTCTTTATTTTTTTTTCTTGATATCCAGGACAAGCATTACCTTCTCCCTGGGAATCGAAAGAATATCGGCAATCTGTTCCGAACTGTGACCCTGTTTTTCTAACTTTAAAATCTCTTCTTCCTGGTTATCAAAAAAACCGCTGTCCATGTTATCATACTGCCTGTTATGAAAAAGTAATGCATCAGTCCGGTTCAACATCACATTCAAGCTCGTTATCCTCTTTTCCAACTGTTGATTAAGCATTTTTATCATTTGTTTTTTTTCTTCAAGTTGTTCCTTAAATTGTTCCGATATCCTGCTGGCATCGGACAACATAGATTCATACATTTTCAAGCCCTTATTCAATGAAAAATTTCTTTTTAAAAACCTGGTTTTCTTGATTAAAAGAATAAAAACAATAATAATTACAACATCAATCCCCATCTGTGTGAGAATCAAGAATTTTAAATCGATGAATTCCATGATTAAACCGTGATATCTATAATGCTTCCTTCCGACAAATCAATTTTCTTTTCATGTTTTTTCTTTTTCGCGCTTCTTTTATTACCTTTTTTGCCTTTTTTTTTCTCTTCCTGGTTCTTGATCTCTATCCGGTTGCTTTTTTCAAAGTCCTGGACTTTATCTTTATCTTCTTTCTTTTTTTCCTCTATATTTTGGGCAACAAACTGCTGGCTTATTTCAAGATTCTGTTTCTTGACATTATGTACTTCCTTAATCGCACTACCCTGCCCGAGAATAATGTTCATATCAGTTGTACTTGCCATTTCATTCACCTAATTCTGTAAATTTCAAACCAGCGAAAAATCGGTTATAATCGCTTCATGAACCTCTCCTGAAGTTAATATATTATTCGCTTTTTTTAAAATTAACGCCTTGAGTTTTTCCAATGAGCGGGCATCCTCTACCGTGTGTATCTCTTGACTCAATAGTTCGTAAATAACTCCCCTAAGTTGATCTTTTTTCTCTATTATTTCCTTCTTTAATTCCATACTCGATAATTCAAAGGAGAGGCCTAAGGAAATATAAGTATATCCTTGTTTCTTCTGAAAAGGTATAATAAACGATTCAAATATGAATGATGGATCACACGGAATTGGGAATATATTAACCCGGGAAATTATTTTTTTTCCGTTCTCATTTTGAGAAAAATAATAACTCCCAATAGCAAAAAGGCACATCCCTACCACAAAAACTAAGGACAGCGACCTTTTCCCTCTGAATTTCTTTTTCGAACCTTTGGATTTATTCTTCTCTTCTGTATATGATCTATTCTCTTTATCTTTGGATTCTTTCAATTCATTTCCGGAATTTTTTTTGTCTTCTGGGCATTCCGGCTTATCCATCTCGTTTCCGGTAATATTTGAGATCTCTTCATCCTCCGCTTCATCCAGATCGGCCCCGGTAATTTCCGAAATCTCTTCATCCCCCAGCTCATCCAACTCATGCCCGGTAATCTCTGAAATCTCTTCATCTCCCGGCTCATCCAACTCATGCCCGGTAATCTCTGAAATCTCTTCATCCTCCGCCTCATCCAGATCGGTCCCGGTAATTTCTAAGATCTCTTCCCCTACCTGATCTTCTTTATTTTCTCCTTTATTTAAAGAAGTCATAATCATTCTTTATAGTATGATTTCAGTTTTACCCTTAACTTAATTATTACCTTTGAATGAATCTGAGATATCCTTGATTCTGTTAAGTTCAGAACTTTTGCGATTTCCTTTAATGTCAATTCATCATAATAATATAGCGACATTACCAACTGTTCTTTTTTTGAAAGCTTTGAAAGCGCCTCGGATATAATCTTTTTCGATTCTTTTATTTTCAATTCATCAAAAGGGGAAGGTGTATCCGAAACTTGTCTGGAAATTTTTGGAGCTTTTCCGTCCAGCATGATCTCATCAAGGCTTAAAAGCCCGGATCCCTGGGCTTTCATAGTCATCCGATGGTATGAATCGATATCAACTCCCATCTCTTCTGCAACCTCAAAATCATCAGGTTCTCTGCCGAGTTTCAGGTGAAGGGATCTCATTGCGTCTTCAATCTTGTGAATATATCTCCTAATGGATCTGGAAATCCAATCCATTTTTCGCAACTCATCCAGCATAGCTCCTTTTATCCTGAGATTGGCATATGTTCGGAATTTAATCTCCCTTCTTGAATCAAATTTTTTAATGGCGTCAAACAACCCAAGCACCCCGGGACCTATCAATTCTTCCTTGCATATATGGGGGGGCAGTCTGACTGCCATCCTTTCGGCGATGTTTTTTACGAGAGGAGCATACTTAAGGACAAGCTCTTCTTTAAGCTTTTCATCCTTCTTTTCCTGCTCCACCTGTGAAGCCTGCTGATATTTTTTTACCCCTGCCCTCATTACTTAACCCGTCTTCCTCGCCATCAACCTTTTAAAAAAGAATTTAATATTACCGTCATTTGATTTTCCCATTGTCTGAATTAAAAGATATTCGGCCAGCTTTTTAAAACTTTGGCTTGAAGATGCCTCCGGATAACAGCAACTCACCGGTTCTCTTCTGCTTACAGAGTCGTGTAAATGTTTATCGTATGGTATAAATCCGGCGTAGTCTAAGGATATACTTCCCATAAATTTTGCGACCACACTGCTCATGTTCTTATATACGGACTTTGCCTCTTTTTCATCTTTGACCATATTCATCAAAAGATAAAAATCCTTTACCCCATGTTTGTTAAACATCACTTTTATCAGAGCATATGCATCTGTAATAGATGTAGGCTCCGGAGTTACTACTACTACTCTTTCCTGTGCCGCCATATTAAAATAAGTAACATTTGAGGAAATTCCCGCACTTGTGTCTATTAGCAATATATCAAACTTGCTATTCAATATATCGAATTCGTTTAGTAAATTGATCTTATGCCCCTCTGAAAGATGGGCTAATTCCTGTACGCCTGAACTGGCGGGTATTATGGCGACGTTTTCCGGACCTTTAACAATAATCTGAGACAGCTCCTTTTCTCCGCTGATGACTTCTTCAATAGTATGTTTTGGGTTTATACCATAGATAATATCAATATTTGCCAGCCCGAGATCGGCATCAAAAATTAAGGCCTTTTTTTTCATCCTCTGATATGCAATAGCCAGATTACCGACTATATTTGTTTTACCGACCCCGCCTTTACCGCTGGTAACGGCAATAACTAGTGGACCGTTTATCTTTGAAGACTCTCTGTCGTCCTTATACTTTTTGAGCTTTTGAATCTTCCCGGATTCTTCTTTTATTATTCGTCTCAAATTGGTTGCCTGATCCATTCTTTTCTCTCCTACAAATTATTTTTTAATTCAAATGAAATAAATTTTATGAAACTTCGATATCTACAGGTTTTCAGATGATTCCCGTATCGGATCGGATCACTGACTAAGTGCAACAATCTTTCTAAACGGGATAAATCGACACCCTAATCTTTACTCAATAATAAATTTAAGATCTTTGCTTTATCCGCTTGCTCAATATCCTCAGGGACTTTCTGCCCGTTTGTTATATAAGAAATAGGCAAATTTAATTTCATAACCTGGTTTATAATTGAACCCCATCTTTCTGTTTCATCTGTCTTGGTAAATATGTAACTGTTATATTTTAAGGCACTGAAATTGACAGCCGCCTTGTTCATCTCAGACTCTGTGGTCGCGACACTCAAAAGAAGATGTGTGTTGATATTCATATCACCCGGCATCATTCTCTTTAATTCCTCTATCCGTGACATATCATACTGGCTCTGTCCGGCCGTGTCGATCAAGACAACGTTTTTTCCTTCCATCTTTTTAAGGGCAAAAAGCAAATCCTTTTTTTTAAATGCCTTAAAACAGGGGATTCCCAAAATATTTGCGTATGTATTGAGTTGTTCCATAGCTCCTATTCGATAGGCGTCTATTGAAATTAAACCGACCTTTTTTCCAAATTTCAGCATGAGCTGTGCGGCGAGTTTTGCAATTGTTGTGGTTTTGCCAACCCCTGTTGTACCAATAAAGGCTGCTATTATCGGGCGGTTTTCTCCGGCTTTAAACGGATCTTTTGTCTTTATGACCTGCTTTATCTCTTTGGAGACTTTTTCTTTGACATTGTTCATACCGTTATCAGAATTCCCGTTGAACACCCCTGTCCTTTGTAAAAAGAGTCTTGCATAATGTTCATTAATTCCATTTTTTATCATTCTTGAATAGATGTTAAGAACTCCGGGAGTCAACAATAGTTTTTCTGAAAAACTACCGGAATGATTCAGAAGATACAGCATCTCTTTGATACTCATGAGCTCTGATTTTACGTTAACAAAAGGATCCGAATGTCCACTTGAGATATCGCTTCCCGGCGGTATTGCAGTTACTTCAAACAAACCATGTTTACCGTCTCCCTTTATTTTCTTTGTAGAAATAATCATCGCATCATGGCCAAGGACCTCCTTAACCATAGCAGTGGCCTCTTTAATTGTACCCGCCCGGTATTTTTTAACCTGCATAACTCAAACGTACCTTTCCAATTGATTTAAAGCCAATATCACTTAATAATTCGCTCTGGGACAGTACCATTAATGAAGGAACAAAATACTCCACCATTTTCTTTAAATGCCTTCGTATTACAGGGGATGTCAAAAGGATCGGCTGGACATTCTTTGACATGGCTTTTTCCGCCTCCTTCTTGATAGAAGCAATAATCGAATCTGCAATCTTTGGATCAATAGAAAGATATGAGCCATGATCCGCATTCTGTATTCCCTGAATCAGCAGATCCTCTACATTCTGGTCCATTGTTATCAGCTTCAAAAAACCATCCTCTCCTATATATGGACTGATAATGGATCTCGAAAGTTTATTCCTGACATATTCGGTTAACAGGTCAGGATCTTTTGTCAAAACGGCATAATCAGCAAGCGTCTCAACAATAGTCAATAGATCTCTGATAGATATCCGTTCCCTTATAAGATTTTGCATGACCTTCTGCACAATACCTAAAGATAGGAGATTCGGCACCAACTCCTCAACTGCCTTTGGATAGGACCTGCTTAGGTTGTCCAGCAAATTCTGGACCTCCTGTCTCCCCAACAATTCGGAGGCGTGCTTTCGAAGAAGTTCTGTAAGATGGGTAGCCATTATGGTTGCATCATCAACCACGGTATAGCCGGCCAGCTTTGCTTCCTCTTTCCTATCCTCTGGTATCCAGACCGCAGGGATGTTAAATGCGGGTTCCATTGTTTCCACTCCGTCTATTTTCCTGCTAACATCTCCCGGGTCCATGGCCAGATAATGATTCAACATTAATTCAGCCCCTGCTATTTTTACTCCTTTCAGAAGAAGCTGATACTCGGATGATTTCAACTGCAAATTATCCCTGATATGGATGGGGGGAATAACCATACCCATCTCAAGCGCAAACTGCCGTCTTATTGACCGAACCCTGTCAAGAAATTTTCCTCCCTGTTCTCTATCTACCAATGGAATAAGTCCGTATCCGACCTCCAGTTCAAGAGGATCAACAATAAGCAGATGCTCAACGGGCTCCGGCCCTTCCTCCACCGTTTCTTTCTTTTTTTCCTCTATCTCTCTTATCTTTATTTGCTCTTTTCTTCCACCAACCAGAAATACGCTTCCTCCAATTAAAATGGAAAGCAAGATAAACGGGATGTGAGGCAAACCCGGAATCAAACCAAAAAAGAATACCGTCAAGGCTGAAAGATATATAGCCTTTGGATAATTTAAGAACTGCTTCGCAAAATCCTTGCCCATAGTCCCCTCTGAAGCAGCCCTGCTTACAACTAATCCGGCTGCAGTCGATATGGTAAGGGCAGGAATTTGTGACACCAATCCGTCGCCGACGGTTAAAAGGGTATAATTCTGAGCCGCATCGATAACAGACATTTTTTGTTGAAGCACTCCAATGACAAAACCACCGATAATATTGATAACGGTAATTATTATACCCGCAATAGCATCTCCTCTTACAAATTTGGCAGCGCCATCCATTGATCCATGGAACTCAGCCTCTCTAGTAATCATCGCCCTGCGCATTTTTGCTTCATCTTCATCTATCAGTCCGGCGTTCAGATCTGCGTCAACCCCCATCTGCTTGCCCGGCATACCATCGAGTGTAAATCTTGCGGCAACTTCAGCAATTCGTGTGGCACCTTTTGTAATAACCACAAAATTTACAATAACCAGGATAATAAAAACTATCAATCCGACCACATAATTCCCTCCGACCACAAAACTCCCGAATGATTTGATAACTTTTCCTGCGGCCAGGGCACCCTCATTGCCATGTAAAAGTATCAAACGGGTAGATGCCACATTTAGGGACAACCTGAAAAGCGTAGTCACCAATAGTAGTGGAGGGAATATGAAGAAATCTAAGGGGGTTATTGTATACATGGCCATCAACAGTATGGTTATCGCAAGGGTAATATTCAAGGCCAGAAGAAAATCGAGAATAATTGACGGTAATGGGATAATCATTACCACAAGCACGCCAACCACACCAATGACCGTAATTATTTCACTGGATGTGCCGGGATTAACTTTTGAATTTACGACATCTTCCATTTTTTCAACCTTAAGTATTAACTACGAATGATATTTTTAACTGCTTGATCGTTTTTATAATTTTCTTCTTAAAATCTTTATCCCTTAAAATATCAATATAGATTCAAAGGCACTGAAGTTATGCCAATCCATGTAAATAATTGGACCTTATTTTGTATATATAAGCCAGAATCTCGGCAACAGCCTGAAAGAGTACCTGTGGTATTTCCTGACCTATCTCAACCAGCGAATTCAGATTCCGGGCAAGTTCTCTGTTCTCCACAATCGGTATGTCATGTTCTTCTGCCAATTTTTTAATCTTTTCGGCGATCTTCCCTGCTCCTTTTGCGATTAATTTCGGTGCATTCATGGTAGAGCTATCGTATTTTAAGGCCGCGGCAAAATGGGTAGGATTGGTAATAACAACATCCGCCTCAGGAACAGCCTGCATCATCCTTTTCCTGGCCATCTCCATTTGAATGCTTTTTATTCTTGATTTAATCAAAGGATCACCTTCTGTCCTCTTAAATTCATCCTTGACTTCCTGTTTTGTCATTTTGTTTCTGTTTTCAAACTCCCATTTCTGGAATGCGTAGTCGATGATTACCAGAACAATCATTGCCATGCCACATCTGATAAATATTTTAAAAAAGACCATAAAAATGTAAGAAAAAATTACATTCAGCTCCATTTCCCCTAAATGGGCAACATTGTTCATTTCACTCTTAACCGTGACATAGGCGATTCCGCTCACAACGACCAGTTTGATCAAAGACTTGAATAATTCCATGAAACCCTGTTTGGAAAAAAGCCTCCCGAATCCTTTAATGGGATCTATTTTGGACAGCTTGGGTATAATCGACTCACCGGATAATACAAACCCAACCTGCATGATATTAGATAAAATGGCCGTAATAAAAATGGCCGCCAAAAGAGGGCATAACGCCAGTATAAAATGGACGGTTACCTGTTGAGCAAATACCAGAAACTCAGAAATGTTCAGATCATTCATCGTGGGAAGAGAAAATGATCCTTTCATAATAAGCTGAATATGGGAATAGGTAAAGGATCCAAAAAGGGATAAAGCAATCAGAGCGGACATAAGTACGGCCACCGAGGGCAATTCCCTGCTTTTTGCGACTTCTCCCTTTTCCCTGAGTTCTTGTCTCTTCTTGGGAGTTGGTTTTTCAGTCTTTTCTCCGGAACTTTCTTCAGCCATTTCCTACACCTTAAACCAGTTCATGGTATGAATTAACAAAGGACCCAGTCCTTCAAGATATCTTTCCATAAATCCCAAAAGCACATTTAAAGATATACCGAAAAAAAACAGGCCGATACATATCTGGATGGGGAATGCAACGATCATAATATTCATTTGCGGCATAAGTTTTGTAATCAACCCAAAAGCGACGTTTGTAAAGAGCAGGGCCGCAATTGGCGGTGCACCAATCTTCACGGCAATAAGAAACATGTCGCCGGATATTTTTGTCATTTTTTTTAACATCCCGATGTTTAAACCCAATGATCCAACATTTATAATATCAAAACTATCCCTTAGAGCGTTGATTAATATGTGATGTCCATTCAACAGAAGGAATAGTACAATGGCCACAAGGTATGCCGTATTGGCAAAAATGGAGACCTGTATGCCGCTTTGAGGGTCAAGCACGTTGGTGATTGCAAATCCTGTTTGAAATCCTACCATTTGCCCCATCATCCTGACTCCTTCAAAAAATATTTGAACCATAAGTCCCAAAGTCATGCCGATAATTATTTCTGACAGGACCAACTGGGCAATTCCCAATAACGTCCCGGGAAACTCTACCATTTTATTATGGATAACGGGAAACAGAACTATAGTAATAACAAGGGCCAGCCCCGCTTTTATTAAATTCGGAATAACTCGTGCACTAAAAAATGGAAACATGACCAAAATAACACTGACCCTTATCAGCACGAGAAAGAATGCCTTGTATTCTTGATATGATATGGTCAATATATCCATTACTGTTTTTTTTAAGCCCTTTGAGAAAATTTAGCGAATTCATTTAATCCGGTTCTTAGGCAGATTATCTGAATGTTTGTGGGTTCTTTTTTTTAAAACCGAAATAAATCCTCTATCTGTTTTCTATCTAATAAAATAGGGAATCTGTTCAATAGTCGACACAGTAAAGTGAATCAAATGATTGAGCATCCAGCTGGCAAAAAAAAGGAGTGCCAGTAACACAATCAATATCTTAGGTACAAATGTCAATGTCATTTCCTGGATCTGAGTCACCGCCTGAAAGATGCTTATGGCCAGGCCCACAATAAGACCAAGACCCAGCATCGGCATGGATACAAGAATGGTCGTTCTTATAGCCTGCTGTGCAAAAGTAATAACAGTTTCCGGTGTCATATTTATCCACCTATAAAACTTTTCACCAGTGAACCAACGATCAAATTCCAACCGTCCACCAGAACAAAAAGCATCAACTTAAATGGAAGCGATACCATGATTGGCGGAAGCATCATCATCCCCATGCTGAGCAATACACTCGCAACAACCATATCTATAACAAGAAAAGGGACGTATAGAACAAACCCGATAATAAAAGCGGTCTTTAACTCGCTGATTACAAAAGCCGGTATCAAAATGGATGTGGGGATGTCTTCCCTGTTCTTTGGTTTATCCATCTTTGCCATATTAACAAATAAGGATAGGTCTTTTTCTCTAGTCTGCCGGAACATAAACTTTCTAACCGGATTTATAGCTGCTTTAAATGCGTCTCCCTGCGAGATCTCTTCATTCAGATATGGCTGAAGTGCGTTATTATTGATCTTCTGCCAAACCGGCATCATAATAAAAAAGGTCATGAATAAAGCAAGCCCCGCAATGATTTGGTTGGAGGGGGTTTGCTGCGTTCCAACCGCTTGCCGTAAAAAGGTAAAAACCACAGCCAGCCGGGTGAAAGACGTCATAAGTATAAGTATAGCCGGAGCAAGAGTAAGCACCGTTAATAAAAAGGCAATCTGTAGTAAAACCGAAACATCGCCGGGATCCCCCCCTTTTTCCACCCCTATATGAAATGAAGGTAAAATTAGATCAGCGGCCCACGTAGTGTTTACCAGTAGAATACAAGCAACAAGTGAAACGATAGTGATAAATAGTATTCTGCTATGTCTTTTATTCCTTAATCTCATCTTCTTTTCCGCTGACGTTTTTACCTTGATTTAATTCATCGAGTTTTGTTAAAAAATTAATTCTTCCCGGTGTAATGCCCAAAACAATCCTTTTACCTGAAACCTCTATGACCTCAATCCTCTCTTTCGGTGATATATGCAGTGAAGAAAGAACCTTTATGATTATATCTCCCTTAACCTTTTGCTTTGGGAGTAAATACTTTTTCATCAGAATAAGAGCCAGAACCAAAAAACCAAGCACAATAAAAAGCATGGCTATGGTCTTAATCCCCGTATTTATCAAGTCAGCTTCTAACATCCCGCCTACCTCAAATCTGAATCAACCCAAAGACTTAACCCGATCAACAGGATTGATAATATCAGCCACTCTTACTCCGAATTTATCATCCAGAATAACGACTTCACCTTTTGCAATCAGTTTATTGTTGATATATATATCTAGCGGTTCACCAACCGGTTTGGTCAACTCTAATATGGATCCACGACCTATCTGGAGCAGTTCATTTACAGGCATCTTAACCTTACCCAATTCCACAGAAACATCGAGTGGCAAATCAAGAATAAGGTCCATATCGTATTTTTCACTCTGATCCGATCCGTTATCCTGTGATGCACCTGGTTCATTGTTTTCTTCTATTTTATCTTTTGCTTCATCCATCTTTTACTCCCTTTTTATTATCTCACTTATTTTAACAGCTTTCCTGTTGTTACAGGATCCCGGAGAACCCTTAAATTTCGGAATGCCTTCGATATTGACAATAGCGAGATCACCCGGTTTTTGATCCAATAGGATTACATCATCAACCTTCATCTTCAGCAGTTCCTGCCCTTTAATCTTTGCCATTCCCATTATGCAACTCAATTCGACATTCATATCCATTATTTTTTTCTTAAGATACTTCCGCCATTCCTTATCAACCACCATTGAATCACCGTGAAACCCTGTTTTGAGTTTGTCTCTTATCGGTTCAATGGACGAATAAGGAATACAGATGGTAATTATTCCCGTTCCGTTTTCGAGCTCTACTTCGAATCTATTTACAATGACCACATCTTCGGGTTTTACAATTCCTGCAAACTGAGGATCCATTTCCGAATGAGAAAAAACCGTCTTAACTTCATATACATCTGACCAGGCTTGCTGAATCTCCCCAAGAATTATTTTAACTATTTTTTCCACGATCTTTGTCTCAATTGCTGTGAAACATCTGCCTTCGAGTTTGACATAACTCACTCCTTTACCTCCAAACAGGCTATCAACAAAGGAAAATACCAGATTACCTTCCAGAACAACAAGAGAATTCCCCCTTAATGGTTCAAGGGTGAATATATTAAGACTTGACGGCACCGGAAGAGAAAGACAAAATTCATTGAATTTAACGGACTCTGTAGAAGCCAGACTCACATCCACAACATTCCTGCTTAATATGGGAAGGCTTGCCCTCAAGAAAGCCACAAGCCTTTCATTGATAATTCCCAGAGCGGGCATCCTGAGATGTAACGGCCCGGCCGGCCCACTAAAATCATATTCCTTTATTTCTTCGCTTTTTTCAGGGACGTCCGTTTCGGTTTCAACCTTCCCCTCACTGATACCGTTTAGAAGAGAGTCAACCTCGTCCTGTGATAAAACATTTCCCATTATTGCACCACAAATTCTGTAAAAAAGATCTTTTGAACCGTTTTATTACCCAGTACCTGATTCATTCTTAATAAAATGGCATGTTTCAATTCAAGCTTGCCTTCCATTGTATTAATATTCTTCAATGTCTGACTCGATAGAAGAATAAGTACGGTATCTCTCAGCTGCGGCATATGATTCTCAACCTTCAATTTATCCTCTTCTTTAACAACTTCTATCTCCATGGTGATTTTCAAGTATCTTTTACCAATGCCCTTCTTATCATACAAGTTAACCACGAATGACCTCAGTGGGATGATTATACTCACCGGCTCTTCTTTTATCGTATCTTCTTCATTGGATTTCATAAACTTGCTATACCCAAAAAATCCACCGGCTCCCAGAAGTAATACTATGACCCCTATAATGATAAGCTTAAGTTTGGATTTCTTCGGCTTTTCTTCTTCTTCTTTGACTTCATCTTTATCCTCAGCCATTTAACCCTCCTCTATATGCTTAAATATTATCTCTACTCTCCTGTTCAATGATCGGTTCTTAGGGGTATCGTTTGGATGTATGGGTCTGAAAGAACCGCATCCTCCAACATAAAATCGTGACGGTGACAACTCTTTTTCCTTTAAAAAATAGTCTAAAACTGAAAGACCCCGGTATGCGGACAATTCCCAGTTTGATTGATATAACTTACTTTTAATTGGAGTATTATCTGTATGTCCCAAAATTAGAATGTCATTGGGGCATTTATATATAGCATCGGCAACCGAATCAAGAATAGGATATATTTCCTTTTTTAATATGGCTTTGCCGGGTTCAAAGAGAATGGCTTCATTAAACGAAAGAACAACACCTCTCTCATC
>JAFDHQ010000193.1 GCA_019308685.1 Deltaproteobacteria bacterium | reverse complement strand
AGACAGCGTTTTCCCTTATGTTATTATAGACGTGAGGCTGCCCCGCATATTAACCTCAGCCATTGTGGGCGCCGGTCTGTCCATTGCGGGAGTCATTTTTCAGGGAATCTTACTAAATCCCCTGGCTGATCCATATACCCTGGGCATATCCGCCGGCGCCGCCTTTGGCGCCTCTATTGCCCTGGTCCTGGATATGACGTTTCTGGGAATTTACTCCGTGCCGTTGTTTGCTTTTCTTGGCGCGGTTGCAACCTTGTTCGCAGTCATGTTCCTCTCCTCTTCTGATGGTCAGACATCATCCAACAACCTTATCCTGTCCGGGATTATTGTTGCGGCGGATGAACAGGTCTCTATAATAATTTTCTGGTTGATGGGCAGTTTTGGTTCCAAGACCTGGACGGATGTATTTTTGACCTTTTTTTGTGTATCCACAGGATTTTTGATCTGCCTGTTTTTTGCGCGTGACCTGAATATAATTTCCCTGGGCGATCGATCTGCAAACTCTCTGGGGATTGAGACAAACAGGGTTAGAATGACGCTTCTTGTAACAGCGTCCCTGATCACTGCCGTATGTGTCTCCGTATCCGGCATAATCGGTTTTGTGGGTCTTATCATTCCGCACTTAATGCGTTTTTTCGTGGGGCCTGATAATAACCGGTTGATACCTGCTTCGGCCCTTGTCGGCGCAACGTTGCTTTTGTGCGCCGATACCATCACAAGGGCCGTATTGCCAACCGAGGTGCCTATTGGTGTCTTGACCGCCCTTATCGGCGGTCCCTTTTTCTGCTATATCTTTAAAAAAAGGCGTATAATAAAGACCTATGGATAAAAAAAGGATGCTTGAGATCAGGCGTATAAGTTTTTGTTATGGAAAAATCCGGGCACTGGATAATCTGTCCATGACCATAGAACCGGGAAAATTTTATGGCGTTGTGGGTCCCAACATCAGGAACCATAAGATATTCAGGCCGAGACATAAAAGAATACAAAAGAAAAAGGCTGGCAAGGGAGATCGCCCTGGTTCCACAGGATTTTTATATTAATTTCCCCTTTACCGTAAGAGAGATCGTACTGATGGGCAGGCATCCTCATATTCCGAGGTTTGCTTCTCCTTCGGCCAAAGACGTAAGTATCGTGGATGAGATAATGGAAAAGATGGAAATTGACGGATTCAAGGAAAAATACGTCACCGAACTGAGCGGGGGAGAGAAACAACGGGTGGTCTTTGCGCGGGCGTTTGCCCAGGACACACCTGTTTTGATACTGGATGAAGGCACATCCAATATGGATATACAGTATACGTTAAAAACGCTGGATATGGCGGCGGAAAGTGTGAGGATGAAAAAGAGGACCGTTATTGCCGCCTTACATAATTTGAACCTGGCAGCGGCTTTTTGTGATAATGTTGTTTTTATGAAAGCAGGCAGAATAATGTCTCAGGGGAATGTCGATGATGCCCTGAATGAGCAGAATATAAAAGATGTCTTCCAAGTAGATTCAAAAGTTTATTTTGATGGGTACTCAAATTCAAAACAGGTGGTATATAAGAGAAGGACGCAGGCATGAAAAAAGTGATATTAAGTGTGTTTGTATTAAATTTGCTTCTGACGCCGGGCCTTAATGCATCAGATAAAACGAACAGTTTTATAGACCGATCCGGTAATAAAATAGTTATTGAAACATCTTTTAAAAGGATAATTTCTCTATATGGAGCCCATTCGGAAAACCTGTTTTCTCTGGGCCTTGAAGAGGAGATAATCGGAGTTTCAAAAAATGAAGCATATCCTCCCCGGGCAACAACAAAGCCTGTTTTCAGTTATCATGACGATAACAACAAAGCCTGTTTTCAGTTATCATGACGATGCGGAAAAATTTATTGCGGCGCGTCCGGACCTGGTTCTCATAAGACCGATGATAGCCGGCGGGTATATAAACCTTGTTTTAAAACTTCAAAGAGCGGGAATAACGGTTGTATCGCTGCAACCGAGGACCGTGGACGAGATGTATTCATACTGGAAGAAGCTGGGAATGCTGACAGGAAAAGAAAGTCAGGCAGATGAGATGATAAAAACATTTCATGCCGGACTTAAAAGAATTGATTTGCTTATACAGGACATCCCACCTTCAAAAAAAAAGAAGGTCTATTTTGAAGCCATCCACAGCAAGATGAAGACCTTTTCCCCATCTTCTATTGCCATCTTTGCCCTGAAAAGCGCCGGGGGGATAAACGTTGCCCAGGACGCACAGGCCAGGAGAGAGACGAACATTGCGGCTTATGGAAAAGAGCGTATCCTGTCGCACGCAGAAGAAATAGAAATCTATCTTGCGCAGCGCGGGCCCATGAATCATGCAAAGATAAGTCGCATTAAGGAGGAGGGGGGCTTTTCGGCCATCAAGGCCGTAAAGGAGGGGAAGGTCTATATAATTGATGAGAAGATCGTATCGAGGCCCACAATGAGGCTGCTTGACGGCATATATGAAATCGGCAGGATCTTATACCCCGCAAGGTTTAATGATATAAATCCATTTAAGGACAGATAGCAGGGCAGGAAGATTAAATCTATTCAGATTGATACAATATTTTTAAGACATTTAAAGAATAATAATATTGACATATAAAATGGGTTGTGTTATTGTTCATTTAAAAACACATCAGGAGAACACAATGGAGACTATACGTATTAATGTCAGCCTCCCAAAGGAAGTCTTTGTTGATCTGTCTAAGGAAGCAAAATCCAGAAAAAGGAGCCAATTTATCACTGAAGCGATCAAGAGATTGGTTAAGGAAAAAAGGGATAAAAGACTTGCTGCCGAATACCAGGAGGCAGCTGCCGAGATCCGGGCAATCAACAAGGAACTTGAAGGAGCCATAAATGATGGCCTCGATTAAGCGCGGAGAGGTTTTTCTGGTAAATTTTGATCCAACGGTGGGAGCTGAAGCCCGGAAAACTCGCCCGGCACTCGTGGTTTCTAACGACATGAATAATGCCTATTCTCCCATTATCTCTATTTCCCCAATTACCTCTAATGTTACTCGTATTTATTCTTTCGAGGTGGAAATTCCATCCGGCACTTCAGGGTTAAGAACCCGTTCAAAGGTTATGGTGAATCAGACCCGGGCAGTAGATAAGGCCCGTCTTGTCAAAGCCATGGGATATCTCCCGGAAGAAATCATGACACAGGTAAACCAGGCGTTAATGCTCCATTATGATCTGAAATAAATTTATTCTGCTAAACCTGCGAGGAATGCCAACCTATTATGCTTCCTGCCTGTCGATATTCATACCTAAATTCTGCATCAATTTTTTTTAGGTCATATATTTTCCGGGTACCGGCGTAACCCGGGGAGTTTTACCGAGGGGGTTTTCGTCCACCAGGAGTGTGCAGCCATAAACGTGTTCCAACGTTTGGAACGTGAGAACCTCTTTTGGACTCCCCAGCCGAACCATTTCTCCTTTATTGAGTAAAAGCAAACGATCCCCGTACATTGCTGCCAGATTGACGTCATGGGAAACCATAACTACGGTTATTCCCCTTTCATGTTTTAGTTTTTCCATTAAATCCATGAGCCGGACCTGGTGGGCAAGGTCCAGGGAAGCAGTGGGTTCGTCCAGAAGAATAATTTCGGGTTCCTGACAAATGGCCTTTGCCACAAAGACCCGCTGCTGTTCCCCACCGCTTAACTGGTTTAATTTCCGATGTGCCAGATGTTCTACGTCGGTAAAAGCCAGCGCTTGGGTTGCAATTTTCAAATCTTTTTCTTGTTCGATCCCCAGCATGCCGAGGTAGGGGGATCGTCCCATAAGTACAATTTCGGTTACCGTAAAAGGGAAATCCACCGGTATCATCTGCGGAACAAAAGCAATGGTTCGCGCCAGAGCCTTTCGGCTGTATTGATCCATGGGACGATCTAATATCTTCAGTTGATCGAATTGAGATTTCAAAATCCCGGCCATCACTTTCATCAATGTGGTTTTTCCGGAACCGTTTGGGCCGATAATAATGAAAAAACCACCCGTTGTGACAGAAAAGGTAAGATTTTTCAGAGCCGGAAAATCTCCATAATAATAATTCAGATTTTTAACATCTATCGCCATATTATCGCCGGGTTTTTTTTAATAAAAAAATAAAAAGGGGCGCACCGATCATTGCGGTGATTACCCCCGCCGGCATCTCACCCTGTTTGGGAAGAACCCTTGCCAGGATATCGCAAGAAACAAGGTAGGCGCCACCGCCAAGAACACATGCCGGAACAAGCACCCGGTGGTCCGGCCCGAAAACCAGTCGAAAAAGATGCGGCACAACCAGTCCCACAAAACCGACAAGCCCGCAGTAAGAAACCGTTGCACTGACCATAAACGACGTCGTCACCAGCAGGATAACGGTTACCGATTTTATATTTACTCCCAGGGTTTGTGCCGTTTCTTTGCCCATCAGTAGCAGATTCATTGAATTGGAAAACCAGAAAATCAGGATAAAACAGGGGCAAAGTATTGCGGCAAGTATTCCCACATGGCCGATATCGACCATTGAAAGGTCACCCATAAGCCAGAAAATAATATTATGAAGCCTGGAGTCCTGGGTCATAGAAACGAGAAACATGATGACTGCCGCACAGAAAGCGTTTACCATAACCCCCGAAAGAAGGAGTGCATCTTTTTTAAGAATGGTTTGTCCCGATGACATGACAAGAATAAGCAAAAGAATAGCGATACTTCCGGAAAAAGCCATGAGGCTTACCCCGGGAAACCTGGAGAATCCGATCAGGATTCCGATAATGGCTCCGATGGCCGACCCTCCGGAAATTCCAAGGATATATGGCTCAGCCAGCGGATTGCGCAGCAGAGCCTGAAAAACAAGACCTCCCAAAGAAAGGGCCGCACCCACCAGAGTTGCCAGCAGAACCCGTGGAAAACGAATCTGCCAGATAATGGTATCCAGCATGGGATCAGATTCTCTTGCTTTAAACAAGCTTTGAAAAACCATCTTGATCCCACTGGTGGTCGATCCCATGGAAATCCCCAGAAACATTGCGATAAGCAATACAAGGACAAGAGACAACGAAATAACCGATAGTCGTTTTAGGAGTAATGGTGTTTTAGGTTTCACTGCGTTTCATCAAAAAGTTTGGGATGTATCAGTTTGACCAACAACTCAAGACCGTCCACCAACCGCGGCGTGGGGCGGTCAAAAAAATTGGAGTCCACAAGAAAAATGCGATCATCTCGAATCGCAGGCATATCCGGCCAGCGGCTCCACTCCGCCTTGACCTTCTCAAAAACCGTGGCACGAGCCATGGAGGTGATAATGAAGACTTCCGGAGAGAGGATAAGGACCTGTTCCCGGCTGAACCGCGGATAGGCAACCGGCCCTTGGGCCAGGTTTTTTCCGCCCGCAAGAACAATAAGTTCATGGATAAAGGTATCGGTTCCCACAGATACAATAGGGGAAATACCGATCTGGAAAAAGACCCGGGGACGGTATCCGGCGGTTGCCACCAGGGACTCAACTTTAAGAACCCGGGATCGCATGCGTTGCACGAGAAGTTGGGCCTGTTGGTCGGCATTCAAAAGGTTGCCGATTTCCAGAACGGTTTGCATGACCGTTTCCAGATTCCTGGGATCTACCGCATATACGGGTATGTTAAGAGATTCCAGACGGCGGGCGACCACCCTGGGATTGCCGTCCTTGATAGCGATACAAAGATCAGGTTTTAACGCCACTATTTTTTCCAAATTGAGCTGAACATAAGATCCCACCTTGGGGAGACTCACGGCCGCAGGGGGAAAGTCGCTATATAGAGTGACCCCTTTTAAGAGATTTTCCTGGTCCAGGGCGTAAATGATTTCCGTGATACTCGGGGCCAGGGCCACAACCCGTTGCGGGCTATCCGGAACCGTGACCTGACGTCCCAGTTGATCCGAAAAAGACGACCCTGGATTTATTTTTTATCATATTTTTACTCAAAAAAAACCGGACCGAAGTCAAATAAATTATAGGGTAGTGTCCTCTTTACAATCCTTACAGAAAGGTGATAAATTGTCAATATAGGACTATTCATGCATAACCTTAAAATATATACCAGCAACCACATGGAGATCCTTGCCGAGCAACTGGCACGGATTGTCAGAGACCCCCTGCCTTCTCCGCTGGTCCCGGAGATTATCGTTGTTCAGAGCAGGGGAATGGAGCGTTGGGTTTCCATGGAGATCTCCAGGCACAACGGTATTTGTGGCAACTGTTCTTTTCTTTTTCCCAACCTGTTTTTACAGGAAATTGTTAAAACAATAATTCCTGATCTGCCGGAAGACTTTCCCTTTGATCCGGTT
>JAFDHQ010000021.1 GCA_019308685.1 Deltaproteobacteria bacterium | reverse complement strand
ATACCAAGACCTTTGGGCCGGGTTTTATTCATCCTGGCAAAATAATTTGTTGGCAAACTTTGGTGCAAATGGTATTGATCAAGTTATAGAATCGCTTCGCGATTCTATATAACGTGGCTTCGCCGCTCTAAAAAAGAAAATTCTTATACTATCAAGATAGATGTTTTCGTAAAAAGTCCGATTTAGACGGTTTCGTAAAAAGTTCATATTCAAGGCGTGCAAATTTTGTAATCATGAGGCGTACTTATCGTACGTTGAATGATTGCGAGCACAACGCAGAAGTTGGACTTTTTACGAGACCGTCAAGATAAATTCCACAAGATTTTGATAATAACCACACAGGAGAATGACAATGGGTTCAAAAGGTAAAATTTTGATTACAGAACAGGGAAGTTTCGATTTAACCACATACAAGTGGGATGACCAACTGTTTTCAGATAGCCTCACTGAAGGAAACCCCATTGAAACCGAACAGGCCATGGATATCAGCCGATTTTTGCGAGAAGAAATCTCCGGCATGGAAAACCATACCATTACCATGCCGGTTGTAGATAAAATTATTCAGGCCAAGTTGCTGGAATACGGCCTAAAAAACATCTCGCCGATTCGGCTGGATAAGTCCATGTTTGTAAAAAATGGTCTGAAACTTTCAGAAAATGCAAAAAATGTTTTGAACAGAAGGTATCTTAAAAAGGACAACAAAGGCAGGGTGGTTGAGTCTTCGGAAAGAATGTTCAAAAGGGTGGCCCGTCACATCGCAAAGGCCGAAAAAAAGTATGGTAACGACACCGATGTGAAAAAAATGGAAAACATTTTTTACAATATGATGACAGAGCTTAAATTTTTGCCGAATTCACCCACACTCATGAATGCGGGACGCAGACTGGGCCAACTCGCAGCCTGCTTTGTTCTTCCCGTTGAGGACAGCATGGATGGGATTTTTGATTCTTTAAAAAATGCCGCGATTATCCATAAATCGGGCGGTGGAACCGGTTTTTCCTTTTCACGGTTACGACCCAAAGATAGCCGGGTGGGAACAACCGGCGGAATTGCCTCCGGGCCGGTTTCGTTTATGAAAATCTTTAATACGGCAACAGAACAGGTCAAACAGGGAGGGACACGCCGAGGGGCCAACATGGCGATTTTGAGGGTGGATCACCCGGATATCATGGAGTTCATTTACAGTAAGAACAATAATAACGAACTGAACAACTTCAATATATCGGTCGGCGTCACGGATGTGTTCATGAAAGCGGTGGCACAAGAAAACAACTACGACCTGATCGACCCCCGTGAAAACAAAAAAGTCGGAGAGCTGAATGCCGCGGAAGTATACCAGGCATTGGTGAAACAGGCCTGGAAAAACGGAGATCCCGGCATCATTTTTTTAGACAGGCTGAACCGGGATAATCCAACCCCCGAATTGGGAGAAATAGAGAGCACCAATCCTTGTGGAGAACAACCCCTGCTTCCGATGGAAGCATGCAATTTGGGCTCCATTAATCTGGCCAAGTTTGTTACGTATAATGACGGAGAACCGGTCGTCGACTACAAGGGTTTAAAGGATCTCGTATTTTGGAGTGTCCGGTTTTTGGACAATACGATTGATATGTCCAAATACCCGCTTCCTGAAATCAACGAAATGGTTCGAGGCAATCGTAAAATTGGATTGGGGGTCATGGGTTTTGCAGATTTGCTTTATCAGTTGAACATTCCTTATAACTCGGAAAGGGCCTTTGAAAAAGCCGAAGAAGTGATGGGTTTCATTCAAAAAGAATCTCATGAAGCCTCAAAATGTCTGGCTGAAAAAAGAGGGGTTTTTGAAAACTTTGATAAAAGCATTTTTAAAAACCAAAAAGGATGTACCTATCGAAATGCCTCCACGACCACCATTGCACCGACCGGCACATTGAGTATCATTGCGAACTGCTCCAGCGGCGTGGAACCGCTTTTTGCCTTGAGTTTTGTCAGGAACGTCATGGACAATGACAAATTATTGGAGGTGAACCCCTACTTTGAAAAAGTGGCTAAAGAAAGAGGTTTTTATAGCTCCGAGTTGATGGATACCATCGCCCTTGAAGGGGGGATTCAGCACATAGAAGAAATACCAGAGGATGTTCGAAAGATTTTTGTAACGGCCCATGATATATCTCCCGAATGGCACATCCGGATGCAGGCCGCCTTTCAGAAGCACACCGACAATGCGGTTTCCAAGACGGTTAACCTGCCCAGAGACGCCACCGTGGACGATGTATTGAAGATCTATAATCTGGCTCACGAACTCGATTGCAAAGGCGTTACCATATACAGGGACGGAAGCAAGGAAAATCAGGTGCTTTCCATTGCTGCAAAGGACAAAAATGCTAACCCTTCGAATACCACGGTTAAAGAACGTCCGGAAACACTTGAAGGGTTTACTTCCAGAATGAATACGGGGATGGGTCAGCTTTATGTCACGGTAACCGAATTGGACGGACACCCTTTTGAGGTGTTCGCCACCATCGGCAAATCCGGGCGATCCACTACTGCAAAGACCGAGGCCATTGGCAGACTGGTTTCGCTGGCTTTCAGATCCGGGGTTCGCGTGGAAAAAGTTGTGGAACAACTCAAGGGTATCGGCGGAGAACATCCTGTTTTTCAAGAAGGAGGTCTGGTTCTGTCAATACCGGATGCCATTGGCAGGATCCTCGAGAAACGGTATTTGAACGACGGATCTTATAAGAAACGAAGATATGGAAACAGCCTCCTTGGAGAAATCTGCCCGGAATGCGGAAATACCGTTAGTTTTGAAGAAAGCTGTATGATATGCCATTTCTGTGGTTTTACCAAATGCGGATAATAATATCTGACCCGTACGATCCAGAGAAGTGACTAAAGTGAACTAAAGTTTGAAGTGACTAAAATGAAGGTGTCTCTTTGCTCCATCTATTCATATAAAAATTGGCAGAGTTTCTAAACTTTGGGCATTTTAGATCCCTTCACACTTTTTTAAGTTGTATAATCATGCGTATCGACCAAAATCCTCTATTTAGAAAGGTAATCGTTCCCTGGTATGACTCTGAAGCGGCATGTTATATTGTCATTTTTTTTATGTTTATTGTGTTTTTATTTGGTGTTGCAGGTATCTCGGCGTCACGAGAAAACATAGAATTTCATGAGCATGTTTGGGTGCCTGTTCTTCTTATGGTGATGAGCGGTGGTGTCATTATTTCCACAACAACCCGCTTGATCAAAAGATATTCCCGCCGGTTTTCAAAATAAATAATTTGAGACCTTTGAAAAATGTTCAATTTTGTTCAAGGCCAAGAAAGGCGAAAATTTTAACCACAGGAATACATGGAGTATTTTGAGGATTAAAATTTGAGCCTGACGCTGGAATTGGGCAAAAGGGGGCGTTTTGCAAAGATCTCAACTTCTTCATGGCAATTTGGATCATCCAATCAACACATGCAGCTTATTGGTCACAAGAATCAGCCCCACAATAATCAGCAGAATACCCGCGGCCGCGTTGACGTATTTTAAGACATGGGAAACCTTTTTAATAACGGTCAGAAGAAGATGGATGAAAACGGAGATGATCATAAAGGGTAGTGCCAGTCCGGCGGAATAGACGGCAAGAAGTACAATTCCTTGCCAGACGGTTTCCTGACTGCCGGCGATGATAAGAATCGATCCCAGTAGAGGGCCTACACAAGGACTCCAGCTGGCCCCAAACGCCATACCGACAATCAGTGTCCCTAAAAAATGGTACGGCTTTTTTTCCATATGAATCCGTTTCTCAACATCCAGACCGGGGATACGAATGATACCGGTTAAATGGACACCCATCAGGATAATCAAAATACCGCCGATAATCCTTATTAATTCTCGGTGGTTGAACATTAAGCTTCCAAGATAGGAGGCCGATGCACCCATCAGGATAAAGATCAGGGAGAACCCGGAAACAAATGAAACGGTTGAAAAAAAGACTTTTTTTCTTATTTCTGAATGACGGTTTTCAGTCAATTCTTCCAGGGAAAAACCGGTAATAAAAGTAAAGTATGCAGGTATGAGGGGCAGCACACACGGTGATAAGAAAGAAAGAATTCCCGCTGTAAAGGCTGCAGGAAATGATACGGCTTCGGTAAACATGTTTTTACTGGGTTACCCTCCTGCAACCATGGGTATCAAAAACACTTCTGAATTATCGGGAATCAGGGTTTTTTCAAAATAAGGCCTGGAGATGTGTTTATCGTTGATTCGTACAACCGCATAAAGATGGGATTTGTTAAAATTATTAAGAAGATCTTTAATTGTCATTCCCTCATACCAGAAATGCTTTTTCCCATTTACCCGGATCATGATTCAACACCGTGGGCTTTGAGTAATTCCAAAACCTCGGGAAAATCGATACCCAGCCGCTTTACGGTGTCTATGGTCGGGATTCCGTTGCTGGTCCATCCCCGGCGTTTATATACGGCATCTTTCAGTTTTTCATAAAGGTTTTCGCGGAACTTTCGCAACAGCGCTATTTTTTCTTCCGTTGTCTTTCCGGTGATATCGATGTTATGCTTTTCAACAAGCTGTTTGTCGTAACGCTCGGCCCGGGATTCGTACTCAACGATTTTTACCGGTCCCATCGCACGATAGGGAATATTATCATGCTCCCGTTGCCCAAAACCCATTTTAAGGTTGAAAATACGCTGAAAGTTGTAAACCGCCTCACTCATTCGTATAAGGCCGTCAGCGGTTGTCTGCCTCCCGGTAACCGCCGTGTAATAATCTGCATACCACTCGACGTGTTTCATAACCTTTGCCGGCTCCGGGGTATCCTTGTTATCCTCGGGCACAACATCATTCCAAGGGAGCTTGCACAGTCCGCATAAACCAAACCATGTTCGGAACATGGGGAACCAGTGCAACGCCTCTGCTTTCTGCTCAAAAGTCGGCATAAAATTATGCACCATATCAAGAAAGATCAACCATGCCTCGTCATGCTGCGGTCCTTTCAGCGCAAGACCATACCCTCCCTGCTGGGCAAGTGATTCTTTGGTCATATACTCGGAGAACTCCAGTCCTTTTGCCTCCATACCGATATCCTGCATAAGATCGGGGTCGGCGCCATAATCTCTGGAAAAAATCATTTTCATTTGGCGAACCCCCCTGCCGATAATTTGTCCAAAACCCTCTCCCCGGGCCATTTGATGAACCACCTCAAGAGCGGCCAGCCGATTGCCGAACGACAGGTTCATTCCACCCGTATGGCTTTCGTTTATCAGGCCCATCTCAAAGCATTCCATGGCAAAAGCCGTGGAGGTACCTACTGAAATGGTATCCAGGCCATAGGTGTCACAGTAAAAATTCATTTCAATAATGGTATGCGGGTCAAAAATACCCAGGTTTGAGCCACAGCCGGCGATGGTTTCATATTCGGGACCATCTACAAAAACTTTGATCCCTTTGTATGGGCCGGTGAGAGGAACAAAGTCTTTGACACCATGGGAGCAGGCAAGTGTGCATCCCATCCAGCATCCATCATAGCCGGGATCAAATATGCGTCTGAACACCTCCTGGCCGATATTGTCCGCTTCTGAATGTTGACCGTACTGAAAATTATGGGTCGGCAGCAGATCAAAGTCATTCATAATCGGAACCAGGTGGGTGGTTCCGATCTGGGCCATTTGGTTTTGTTTGGGATCGAGTTCGACAACTTCCCTGGAGTGCTTTCTTCCGACTTCTTTTAATGTAGTGGCATCTGCAGGATTGTTTGTTTTTGTTGTAACCGTGTCCCAGCGCGCCACAATGGCTTTGATACCTTTATCCGCAAAGACACCGCCGATACCTCCGCGCCCTGCCTGTTTATATCTGGCACGCTTGCGCTTTAGATCATACCAGGTAAAGTTGAGGCATCCCATCCGTGTGTTTTTAGCCCCCGGGCCTGTGGAAACTACAGAAATATTGCGCGGTTTTCCTCTATCGAAATATTTTGTTAATATTGCAGAAAGAGCATAAGAATCATCCGGTAATCCCGACGCCTCGAAGATCTGAACCTTCTCATCAATACCGTCAATAAAAAGGACAACATCTTTTAATGATTTTCCCGTAACTTCCAGTGCATCAAATCCGGAAAACTTGAGATAAGGACCAAAATAACCCCCGACATTAGAGTCTATTACAGACCCTGTTAACGGAGAAATGGTGGTAACGATACTTTTACCGGAACCGGGATATACGGGGGTTCCCCCCATGGGGCCCGACGCGATACATATGGCATTTTCAGGATCGCTCCATGTTGTTGTGCTGTTTACGGCATTCCATAGAAGCCAGAGATCAAAACCTTTGCCGCCGATAAAGACGTTTTTTATTTTTTCAGTAACCGGCTTAACGGAAATAACAACATCCGAAATGTCAATACAAAGGGTCTGGTTTGCATAACCCTTTTCAATAACCGGTCGGTCATAATTAAATACCATGAGCGATTTCATTTTATATTCTGCCATTATATCAACCCTTTATGCTATATAAGTCTATCATTCATTTGAAAAATTTTTAATCATAATTTCACCCAGCTCTTTAGATCGTTTTGTGGCGACCTCCACGGCATTAATGAGGGTAGTTCGAAGTCCGCCTTTTTCCAGAGTATGAATGCCGGCGATAGCTGTTCCACCGGGAGAGGTTACCATGTCCTTTAATCTGCCAGGATGTTCTTTTGTCTCAAGCAATAATTTTGCTGCGCCCAAAACCGTTTGAGATGAAAGAAAAAGCGCATCTTCCCTGGATAGACCTACCTTTACTCCAGCATCAGCCAGGGCTTCGACAATTAAAAAGATGTAGGCAGGTCCGCTACCGCTTAAGCCGGTGATGGCATCCATAAGAATATTTTCTTTAAGAAAAATGCTTTTTCCCATGGAATTGAAAATATCCAGAGACAGTTTGATGTCTTCTTCGGTGGCTTCTCCTCCGGCCGCGACAACCGAAGCACTTTCCTTAACAAAGGCCGCGATGTTGGGCATCACCCGAATAAGACGCAATTTTTTATTCAGACAGGACTCTATGGCGGCCAGAGGAACACCGGCGGCAATGGAGATGACGAGCTTGGACATATCCAGGCAGGACGCTGTTTCCTTCAATACGGACGCAATGATCTGAGGTTTGACCGCATAGATAATAATTTCAGAGGGTTCTATCGCTTTAATGTTGTCTGTCGTGGTAGCGACGCCGTATTTTTCTTGGATGGATGTTAGCCTATTTTCACGAATATCCGTGCAAATAATATTTTTAGGATAGGATGATTCCGAAGAAATGAGTCCGCTTAAAAGGGCTTCCCCCATATTTCCTGTTCCAATGATGCTGATTTTTTTGTTTTTTAACATAAATTTTATCTCCTCTTAATTGGGAATGATGGTTTATTCTTTTTTTTGAAGGTTAATTTCTTCAGAAGTTGGGGTTTTTTCTTATGAATCTTGGACAATAGCGTAATGAATGATCAGCAGCCAAATTATACAAACTCCCCGACTCCTCAATTACTTAAAAACATGACGGGTTTGGACGTTTAAATTATCAATAAAATGTACTATTATCGTTTGAATGTTTACTATGTCAATGATTTTGCCTGAAATATCTTGACTTATTCTAAATATATAATTAGTTTTTGGGAAATAAAATCGATTGATTGAGAAATTAACACAAAAAGCGAAAGATCATTGTTTATATGTTTATTTTGGGCAATTTATTAAAGGCTATTGCGGTAGTTCTCAACTATGTTCTTCATTTTTACATGTGGATTGTTATCGCGCGGGCTGTTCTTTCCTGGGTAAATCCAGACCCTTACAATCCAATCGTCCGTTTTATTCACAATGTTACAGAGCCCGTACTGTATCGTATCCGTACCAAAATACCCCTTGATTTCGGCGGTATAGATTTTTCTCCAATTATTGTTATTCTGGGTATAATATTTTTGCAAAACTTTGTTGTAACCAGCCTTTTACGAATGTCCGCAAGTTTTATGTAACCGATAAAGAAAGGTGGCCCATCATGACACTGACATCCCTTGATATTCAGCAACAGCAGTTCAAAACCAGGTTCAGAGGATTTGACATCCGGGAAGTGGATACATTTCTCGAACAGATGGCGGATGCTTTCGAATCATTGCAAAGAGATAACAAAAATTTGCGTGAGGAAATTAAACGGCTTAAAATTGAGAGCCAGGGATATAAAGGGCGTGAAGAGACCTTTAAGCGGGTAATGCTCAATTCTCAGAAAGTGTTGGATCAGATGAAGCAAAATGCCCGTAAATCGGCCGAATTACTCATTGCGGATGCCGAAGTGAATGCTGAAAAAATTCTCAGTAGAGCGCAGAACCGGCTGGCTCAACTTCATGAAGATATTACAGAACTCAAACGGCAGCGCATGCAGATAGAGGTCCAGATCCGCTCAATTATCGAAAGCCATGCCAAACTCCTTGAAATAGGGAAAGAAGAGGCCGGAATCCGTGAGGAGGAAGATGCCAAGTTGAAGTTGTTCACGCAATCGTAACCCCTTTTTTTCCTTTACCTTACGAAAAGCTACTCATTTCTGCATTGAAAGCTTAATTTTTTCCCGATATAGCCCGATATAAATTTATGTGTGAACACTAACTAGTGTCCATCCATAAATCTATATTGGGAGCATGATATGGCAAAAATAGATGCGTTTTTTAAATTGATGACTGAACAGGGTGCTTCAGATCTCCACCTGGTGGCGGGACAGCCGCCTGCGCTAAGGATTCGGGGAGAGATGGAAAGGGTCAAATATAAGGTCCTGGAGAATGATGAACTAAGGGCCATGCTCTATGAAATTGCGCCCGAACATAAGGTTAAGGAGTTTGAGGAAACCGGCGATGTTGATTTCGGCTATGACGTACTCGGTATTGCCAGGTACCGCTCAAATTTCTTTATGCAAAAAAACGGGGTGGCCGCGGTTTTCAGACAAATTCCCGAGCAAATAATGACTGCCGAACAGCTGGGTCTTCCAGAGGTGGTTTCAAAGCTGGCCTCGCTCCCAAGAGGGCTGGTTCTGGTGACAGGACCTACAGGAAGCGGTAAATCCACCACCCTGGCCTCAATAATTGATGTGGCAAACCGAAACCGCAAGGATCATATCATCACCATCGAAGACCCCATTGAATTTGTCCATCAAAGCAAGGGGTGTATTATAAATCACCGGGAGATCGGTCTCCATACCAACTCATTCAGTGCAGCTTTAAGGGGCGCCCTCAGAGAGGATCCGGATATTATTCTTGTCGGTGAAATGAGAGATCTTGAGACCATCTCTCTTGCCATAGAAGCCGCATCTACCGGACATCTTGTTTTTAGTACGCTTCACACATCGAGTGCAGCGAAAACCGTTGATCGTATGATCGAAGTTTTCCCTGCAGATCAGCAGAATCAGATCCGGTCGACCCTGTCCGACGGAATTCGAGCAATTATAGCACAGGTTCTGTTTAAAAGAGTGGATAAAATAGGGCGTTGTCCCGCCCTGGAAATATTGATTGCAACTCCGGCAGTCCGTAATCTTGTCAGGGAGGGGAAAACCCACCAGATTGCTTCAATGATCCAGACCGGGAAGAAATACGGTATGCAACTTTTAGATGATGCCATTATGGAGCTGCTTAACAATGGATGGATAAGCGCTGACGAAGCCTATGCCAAGTCGAATGACAAGGGGAAGTTCAGACCTTTTTTGAAAAATCCTCCGTCTGACTTCACCGAAGCATAACCATTTTGTGAGGTTCTATTTTGAAAAAACAGGAAATTGATCATATTCTGGCAAGAATGCTCGATTCATACGATAATGTCTCCGATCTTAATATTACCGTGGGAAAACCGTTTCAGGTTGAGACAGCGGGAGAGCTCGCCGTCGTCGACATGGAACCCCGTTTTGAGAATCTCACTCCGTTTCAGGCTGAGATTTTCGCGCTCAACCTTTTAAATCAGAACCGCCGCCTCACCGAGAATCTCTTGCTTGAGGGATCGTGCGATTCATCCTACGAGCTTCCGGGTAAGGCTCGCTTCAGAGTCAATATATTTTCCCAGCGCGGGAATTACTCTATTGTTTTGAGAAAACTTGCAACTAAAATTCCCACCTGTCAGGAATTGGGCATTCCTGCCTCCTTTCTCAAAATGGCTGAGGAAAAAAACGGCTTCATTTTGGTCACCGGGGCCACCGGTACCGGTAAAACCACCTCCCTGGCTGCAGTGCTTAACGAGATTAATGACGTCAGATCGGTCCACGTGGTAACGCTTGAGGATCCGGTAGAGTATGATCATCCTCACAAAATGGCGACTTTCAACCAGCGCGAGATGGGAGAGGACTTCGATACATTTGCACATGGCCTCAGAGCCGCTTTGCGCCAGGCGCCAAAGGTAATTCTGGTCGGAGAGATGCGTGACAGGGAAACCGTAGAAATCGGCCTGAGTGCGGCCGAGACCGGGCACTTGGTCTTAAGCACTCTCCATACGATTGATGCCGGACAGACAATTAATCGTATCCTCGGCATGTTCCCTATCGAAGAAGAAAATCAGATTCGTATTCGGCTTGCCGATGCCATCCGCTGGATCGTATGTCAAAGACTGCTTCCCAAAGTGGGGGGCGGGCGGATAGCGGCCTTTGAAATCATGCAGACCAACCTACGGGTTAAGGACTTGATTCTGCATGGAGAATCTGATGGAAAGACCTATTATGATGTCATTCATGACGGGAAAGCTTTCGGTATGACGACCTTTGACGATTACATCGTTGGGTTATACGAAAAGGGCCTCATTACCGAGGAGACCGCCGTTGCCTATGCTTCCCGAAAAGGCGTGGTGGGCCGCGGGATCGATTCAATCAAGAGCTCACGCGGTGAAGCGACAACGGATATTAAGGACCTTAAAGTGGATCACGATTACACCAAAACGATTTAGCCGTAGGCAGACGATTGGGTCTTTGCCGATGGAACGCCAAAAAAGGAAAAAATCATGGACGTGGTTTGCGAAAAATGCCAGAGTAAGTTTCAAATTCCGGACAAAAAGATTCCCAAGAGGCAGGTATTCTCTGTAATTTGTCCCAAATGCAACAACAAAGTTACCGTAGATAATCGTTTTGACATGCCGTTGTCAACCCAAGAGACTCCGGCCCCGCCTGCCGGACCAAAACCCGAATTGAATAAAACCATCATTGAAGAAGTCGATTCCAGCGCTTACGACGCCTCGGAAAAACCTTTTGATTTTGTTGAAGAAGGTGTGGAGACCGCTCTTTTATGTGAACCGGAACCGGCCATTCGAGCCAAAATCATAACGGCCCTGTATAACATGGGATACCATACCACGGCCCCCCAGTCATATAAAGACACACTAAAGCAGATGCGATTTCATGTCTTTGATATGGTGGTTCTCAACGAGCGGTTTGGCACCAGGGATCCTGATATGAACAGTGTCCTCAAATATCTGGATCGTCTCAATATGTCCATCCGGAGAAACATCTTCCTGACGCTGATAACCGACCGCTTTCGTACCATGGACAATATGGCGGCCTTCAACAAGAGCGTCAACCTTATTGTTAATCTGAAAAACATAGATGAAATTGAAAAAATCCTGAGACGAGGCGTTGCCGACAATAAAGCCTTCTATCGTGTTTTTAAGGAATTACTGGTCAAGACCGGCAGGGTTTGAACATATCTATTGATTATTCTGAACACAAAAACCATGGAATATACTTGTGCCGATTATCGTTTTGAAATGATACTGTTAAACCTTAAGCGTCGGTTGCAGCACCAGGGTCTTAGCGAGGAGGAAAGGGAGCATATCCTTTTGCAGATTAAAAAAATTGAGGCGAAAATGGGGCTTGAATAGAAAAAATGAAAATCATTGAAATTGCGCCCCAACTCTATCTTGTTCCTCTTGACCAGAATCTGCCCGGATTTACATCGTTTATAGGAGCCTGGATCTACAAAAGGGAAAAAACCATATTGGTGGATGTCGGACCTGCCGCCACCGTTCCTGTGCTTGTAAAATCCTTAGAAAGTCTGGGAATACAGAAACTTGACGCAGTTCTATTGACCCACATCCATATCGATCATGCCGGCGGAGCAGGAGATTTGGCCGTTCTTTTTCCCGATGTTCCCATTATCTGTCACGAAAAAGGTATCCAGCACTTGGCAGATCCCTCACGCTTATGGGAAGGAAGTCTCAAAACCCTTGGACAAACGGCCCAAGCATATGGACCCTTCCTGCCGGTTCCCCGAAAATTACTTTTTAGTGCCGCTCGATATCAAGAAGATAGCGTTACGCCGATTCTGACGCCCGGGCATGCCCCTCATCATGTCAGCTACCTTTTGGGTCCATATCTTTTTGCGGGAGAGGCCGGAGGAGTTTATCTCGACATTTCCGCTGAAGACTTTTATCTCAGGCCTGCCACACCGCCCCGTTTTTTTCTGGAGACTTCTATCAAAAGCATTGATGCTCTGATTACCAGAAAACCCTCAATCATCTGTTACGGACATTTCGGGATGAACAAAGATGCTTTGAACATGTTGAAAACCCACCGTGAACAGCTTTTGCACTGGAAAAAAATTATAGAGGATGAGATGGTCCACCTCAGTGAAGACAGGGACGAAGATTTTCTCAACAGCTGTCTGCAACGGCTTTTAAAGCAAGATCCTCTTCTTAGAGGGTTTTTTCATATGGAAGAGGCTGTAAAAGAAAGGGAGAGAGGATTTCTGAAAAACAGCATAAAAGGATTTACAGGATATCTACTATCTACAGACCATTGCTGATAATCCGTAATCCTTCCAGGGTCAAGGCCGGTTCAACAACTTCAATGGTTTCTGATACTTGACACATAAGTTCGGCCAGTCCTCCGGTTGCGATTACCCGGGGGTTTGTGCCCATTTCAATTTTCATTCGCCGAACCATTCCATCCACAAGTCCTGCATATCCAAAAATAATTCCCGCCTTAATACTGCTGGCGGTATCTTTACCGATGACACTTTCAGGGGGAACAAAGATTTCAACTCTGGGAAGTTTAGACGCTTTCATGAACAGGGCTTCAGAAGCAATCATGATTCCGGGACTGATGGCGCCACCGAGATATTCACCCTTTTCTGAAATAGAATCAAAGGTTGTGGCTGTCCCGAAATCTATGACAACAAGACTGGTTTGGTACTTGTGAAATGCCGCAACCGCGTTAACTATCCTATCTGCCCCTACCTCCGATGGATTTTTGTAACGTATGGGCAGACTTGAAGCTGACATGGCATCGACCCAGTGCGGTGGGTGTCCCAGGTATTTACGACAAAAGGAATCGAGAATGGTTACCATGGGTGGAACCACGCAGGAGATAATCGTCTTTTTGATTTTAATGGAACTAATATTGCCTTCGGAAAAAAGATTGGAGGCAAGGATGTTAAACTCATCTTCTGTTGTCCGTCTTTCCGTGCGTATCCGCCAGTCTTTGAGAAGATGCCTGCCGTCGTAAACACCGATGACCGTGTTGGTATTTCCAATATCGATAACAAGAAGCATGAATAGTGATTCCTTTTGTTCGCTATATTTTTTTGTTGCTGATCTTTACGGTAAACATTTCGGGTTGTACGCCGATCAGAGTGGTATTAACCGGTAGCGTTATGGTCGCCCTTTTAACATAAGTCCCGGGTTTTAATCCTTTGAGATCAACATAAACGGCAATCCATTTTCCCGTATGAAGTTTTTCAATAATATTAACCGGTCCTTTAACTTCAATATTTATTGCCGGTGGTGAAATACTGTAAATGAATGAATTGTTTTTGCCCTCAACCTGAATATTAAAAAACTTTTTGTTAACTATTTTTTCTTCTATGGATATCTCAGCAAATATAATCTCCGAAGGAGAAATGATCTCAATATCTTCGACCAGGTTCAAAGCAACTTCTTTTTTAAAAGATTCTGACAGCCCTTTGATCTCAATCGGTTTTGTCAGTACCTTATCCATGGGTCCAAGGATATTTTCAGGTCCCTGCAGAACGACCGCCAATGGCTTGGCAACTACGTCTGTAACTATAAATCCTTTCGCCGGTTTTCCGGAAAAAGAAACTCTGACCGGAAGTTCCTTTTTTATTTTATTCTCAATGCTTACGGCGAAAAAAGTCGGGTTGATTTTTATGATGGATATTCCTTTGGGAAGAATGATACGATCCTTTTTTATCGGAATAGAGTTAATACCGACATGTACTCCGGATAGATCAAGCTCATATCGTATGTTCAGGTCAGAAAGGCTTCTAAGCGCCGATTTCGGGCCGCGGACATGAACCTCTATGTCTTTTAACGACGGACCGGTTATGGTCAATCCTGCAGGAATTTGAGCGGAATCCACCGGAATAAGAATAACGGTTTCCTGTAATGATGAGCAGGATCCTGGTAGAAACAAACAAATCCCAAGCAAAAAACACAAAACAGACCGTTTTAAATTCAGCGAGTGTAACATAAATCGATGACTATTTTTATTTATAGCTGAAGCGACACTATTTTCAAAAAGCTAACGGGTTTCACTATGAGTTGTATGGTACATTTTTAATGGCATTAATGATTTTTATGGTTGCACGTGTATTGGCGACATCGTGGACTCTGACCATGTGGGCGCCGTTCAAAACTGCAGCGGCAACTGAAGCCTGAGTGCCGGTTTCCACCACCGCCAGGTCGGGGTTGATATCTTTAACGGTCTTATGTTTAAGGATATTTCGTATAAAGGCTTTTCTGGAGGGCCCGATCATAATAGGAACATCCAGTGTTTTAAATTCATGCAGGTGTTTAATTAATAAAAGATTATGTTCAACTGTTTTTCCGAAACCGATTCCCGGGTCGATGATGATTTTTGATTTTGAAATTCCTTTACTTTCAGCATAATCCACAGCATTTTTTAGAAATTCTTTGATTTCTTTTATAAGATCATCATAAACAGGATGGGTCTGCATGGTTTTTGGTGTCCCAAGCATATGCATCAAAATTACCGGAATATCGTATTCTGCTGCAACATCCGCAATGCCGTGATCAAGACGCAAGGCTGAAACATCGTTTATCATTGAGGCGCCGGCTTGAATAGCCCTTCTGGCAACATCGGACTTGGTTGTGTCTATGGAAATGGGAATGGAAATACGTTCTGCAAGATTTTCAATCACAGGTATGACCCGCCGGATTTCCTCTTCGGCAGATACCGCATCAGAAAAGGGGCGTGTAGATTCTCCGCCGATATCCAGTATGTCCGCCCCTTCTTCAAAAAGTTTTTGGCCTTGAGCGATGGCGTCATCTCGGCTGAAAAATTTCCCGCCGTCTGAAAATGAATCCGGCGTGACATTCACGATACCCATAATACAGGTACGCTTACCCAGAACCAGCCTGTGATTACCCCATGCAAGGCGATATGTTTTCATATGTGCTTGTTAATTGAACGTCTCGGAAGTTCTATCCCGCTATCATCGAGGTGGAAATCAAAAGTGTTGTAATGTCAACCGGTTTCATTCATCTTCGCTCTTGATTTCTTCTGTATTTTCTTTATTTTCGACCGGAATTTTTATATCCGTTTTTTCTTTAGAAGAATTCTTTGATGGAAACTCAAACCCAGGTCGCATGGAAAGTATGAGTTCATCAAGCTCATTTCCCATAACCGTTTCTTTTTCAAGGAGACGGTCTGCCAGAGCATGAAGAATATCTAAATTTTCATTTAAGGT
Organism: Deltaproteobacteria bacterium; assembly: GCA_019308685.1. Classification (GTDB taxonomy): domain Bacteria; phylum Desulfobacterota; class Desulfobacteria; order Desulfobacterales; family UBA11574; genus S5133MH16. Next base: position 12,222 of record JAFDHQ010000021.1, on the reverse strand, counting down.
TTGTTTTGCACAATTGTAGGCTTTTTGGATAAGATTTTTTATTTCTTGGTCAATTTTCCGTGCCGTTTCTTCAGAGTAATCCCTGTGCTGTGCTATTTCGCGTCCCAGGAAAACATGCTCCTCATCTTTGGCAAAAGAAAGCGCACCTAATTCTTCACTCATACCCCAGCTTCGTACCATCTTTTGGGCAACATCGGTCGCCTGTTTGATATCGTTGGCGGCGCCGGTACTGATACGGTTAAAAACAATTTCTTCGGCCACTCGTCCGCCAAATGCTACCGACAATTCGCTTTCAAGTTGATCTTTATATTTAAAATCGCTTTCTTCGGGCAAGAACCAGGTAACACCGGCAGCGCGTCCCCGTGGAATAATGGTTATCTTGTTGACGGCATCCGTATTGGGAAGCAAGCGGGCCACAAGGGCATGGCCGGCTTCGTGATATGCCGTGGTCTTTCTGTCTTCTTCCCGAATGACTTTGGATTTGCGTTCCAATCCCATATAGACCCTGTCTTTGGCATCTTCCAGGTCAATCATGTCAATTTTTTCTTTATTTCTTTTCGCGCCGAGCAGCGCCGCTTCGTTCACAAGGTTTTCCAGATCAGCGCCGGAAAAACCAGGCGTGCCTTTTGCCAGTGTGACAAGGTTTACATCGGGTGCTGCCGGCGTTTTTTTCATATGAACTTTAAGTATCTTTTCACGACCTAAAATGTCCGGCAGGGGAACAACCACCTGACGATCAAAACGTCCGGGTCTCAAAAGAGCCGGGTCGAGCACATCCGGCCGGTTTGTGGCGGAAATAAGGATAACCCCTTCATTTGACTCAAAACCGTCCATTTCAACCAGAAGCTGGTTTAATGTTTGTTCTCTTTCGTCGTGTCCTCCACCGAGTCCGGCTCCCCTATGCCTTCCAACCGCATCAATTTCATCAATAAATATAATGCAGGGCGCATTCTTTTTACCCTGGACAAACAGATCTCTCACCCGTGACGCGCCAACACCGACAAACATTTCCACAAAATCCGAACCGCTGATATGAAAAAATGGGACGTCAGCTTCACCGGCTATTGCACGAGCTAAAAGGGTTTTACCGGTACCGGGGGATCCCATAAGAAGGACACCTTTGGGTATCCTTCCGCCAAGACGCGTAAATTTTTTGGGTTCTCTGAGAAAATCTATTATTTCACCCAGTTCTTCTTTGGCCTCATCGATTCCGGCGACGTCTTCAAAGGTAACTTTTTTCATCTGGTCAGATTGCAAGCGTGCCCGGCTTTTGCCAAAAGACATGGCCTTTCCGCCTCCGGCCTGCATCTGACGCATAAAAAAGATCCATACGCCGATGAGTACAATCATGGGAAACCAAGAAACCAAAACATTCATATACCAGGGAGAATCGGTTTCCGGTTTGGCACTTATTGCCACCCCTTTTTTCCTGAGGATCTTGATAAGGTCTGTATCATCCGGTGCATATACCTTGAAATTATTGTGGTTTGCGTCTGTGGCGAAGATTTCCTGTCCCTGGATGACTACCTCGGAAATATTCCCGTTATCGACCATGGTTAGAAATTCAGTATAACTGATCTTTGTCTCGGCCAAGTGCTGTTGATTGAAGAGATTATAAAGCATAATCATCATCAGTGTAATGACTATCCATAAAGCCAAATTTTTGTAAAAAGGATTCAAAAGTCTTAACTCCCTGTAAAATGATTATTATTTAAATTATATTAATCATCATTGTTAATTAGGCAAGAGAAAGTTCAATTTTAAGTATATTTTTGGTTGAAGGTTTCACTTTTACGGACTCATCTATTCTATAACCGGCCACCCAGATTATTTTTCCCCGGCATAGTAATATGGGGCATCTGGTGCGTTCTTTTCTGGGGACCTTTTTATCGATGAAAAATTTCTTTATTTTTTGTGTTCCGGTCATACCCAGTGGCGTAAAACGGTCCCCATGGCGAAAATTTCTTAAAACCAGCGGAAAACTTAAGGCATCTCTATCAAAAAAACCGGTGTGTTGTCCAGTCCCACATAAGTCGGGCAGATCTTTTATGCCCATTTCGGTGAATTTAACATGAGCGCTGATTTCTTTTATGAATATGGATTCCGGTTCTGCTATCGTGTATTCAAAGGGTAACATTTCTGCCCGGTCTGATTTTATATCCATATCACGCAATGGGCTTTTTTCTCTTAAAAAAAGAATAACGTCTCCTTTTCGCTGGATCCTGATACGATCCGGTAAATCAATATTTCCATAATCCGGCCCGCGTTCTATAAGGTTTATCGCAGAATCGATGTGGGTTAAACGAATACGCCTTAGGTCCCCTTTTATTTTTAAAATCGTTTTTCTGATGATTCGTCTTTGTGCTGCCACATGAATACCATTAAGGATTGATACAGAAAGGACTATCTGACCGTCCTGAATACGAAGAGCCGCTTTTTCGAAGAGAGGATGAATCACATCTTCAATCCATTCTTCTTCGGATCTGATAATTGAGGCAAGCCGGTTTAGGCTTTGGCTGATTTTCGGATTGTAGAATGTTTTTAACAGTGGAAGTAAATTGTGACGGATTCTGTTCCTGAGGAAACTTGTGTCCCTATTGGATATGTCAGATATATATTTTAGTCCGTTTTGATCCAGATAAGCGATTATCTCGGAACGATTTGATTGTAACAGGGGCCGAATAATCTTTCCGTCCCTTACCGGGGGAATACCTGAAATGCCCAGCGGGCCGCTTCCTCTAAAAAGATTCATCAATACCAGTTCTGCATTATCATCGAAATGATGGCCGAGTGCGATTTTATTGAACCGGTTTTTTTCTGCCACCTCGTTTAAAAAGCTGTGGCGAACGCGTCTGGCTGCTTCTTCCAGGGAAAGCTTGTTTTCAATCTGATATTTACGAACATTTGTTTTATGAACATAACAGGGTACGTCAAATCTGCCGGCAAGAGATACAACAAATTCAGCATCTTTATCTGAATCATTCTGGCGCAGACAATGATTTAAATGCGCAACGCCAAGCCGGAGGGAAAATCGGGGTGAGAATGTAAGCAGGAGGTGAAAAAGGGCGACAGAATCAGGCCCGCCGGACACACCGATAAGAACCGAATCTCTCGGTTTAAGCATTCCATGGGTTGTAATGGTCTGTTTAACAGTACGTAAAAATTTATTTTTGTAGCCTTTGTGCGATGCTGGCATGAATAAGCTCGGAAACTTTTTTATCCCAAATTCCTACGATGCCTGATCGGACGGAAACCTCTGTAGTCCCGGGTGTTATCTTTACAGTTTTTATGGTAACCGGAGTTCCATCGGATTGTTTGGCTTTAATTGTTGCTTTAATATTGTCTGATGTTTCTTCTGTAATCTCCATTTCCAGACTATTCAGAACATCAGTACATATCCGATTGGTTTCATCAAATTCTGCGTGATAAGATGTTTTCAGCTCGCCGTTAACATAGCTATATACCCCGACTCCTGCTCCAGTTCCGGCAAAAAAAGCGGCACAGCCTGAAATTATGAAAAAAGAGGATAATAATATAAGAATTGGAACATTTCGTGTCATAATTTACCGCTCCTTTTTTGAACTTTTCAAAAAGCTAAAGTGTTACGAAAAAATTCATTGTACCCATCCATAAATCTATATTGGGCAAAACTTATGTTTCCCATGCAGAAATTTCGGAAAAGGGCAATTTCTGCATGGGAATTAATTTAAAGAAGACTATGATAGAAACAGGTGAATGTCAATAAAAAACACAGAATATAGTTTTATTTATTTGGATTATCGTCTATATTGTGGTAGGAAAACCAATTTTTTTTTAGCTTGAATTTTTTTTTTATCGATTATATTCGTACTAGTGGTTGTGCTAGGCGGGGAGCTAGCGGTGCCCTTTTCCCGAAATCCGCTTTATGCGGGGCTGAATTCCCTCTAAAGGGTTTTAATCTGGGAACCTATAGGTCAATCTGATCGGCCGCCGCGCAACAGACGGTTACGAACCTCGTCAGGTCCGGAAGGAAGCAGCGATAAGTAATGCGGTCTGTGTCGTGGATCGATCCCGGTCAAGCTTTTGGCTTATTTCATTTCAGAGAAGATTCGATAGAGGGTGCACAACCAGTTCTTAATCATGTACTTTAGAACTTTGCAAAAAGTTCAATTCTGCCTGCTCCGTTGAGTATCAATCTCATCTTGGTTTCATTTGACTATATGGTTTAAAGTTGACGGTTTCGTAAAAAGTCCAACTTCTGCGTTGTGCTGCATTTCGCAATCATTCAACGTACGATAAGTACACCTCATGATTACAAAATTTGCACGCCTTGAATTTGAACTTTTTACGAAACCGTCTAAATTGGACTTTTTACGAGTTCATCAAGTTTCAATCGTGAAATCCCTAACTCAAAATTTAAAAATATTTTTTCGACCTTGACAATATCCCAGACAGTCTTATTTTTTTTAAGATGTTGTGGTATTAGCCCGTATTTTATGAAAAATTGGGTGACTATTCAATCAAAAAAGTATCAGGAGAAAACAAGGGCTGATGGCAAAAAAAAGTAAAATCAAAATTCATACGAATGGTGATGAAACCGTCAGTGAAGATAAGAACCGTGAGAAAAGAGATTCAAACAAAGAAGACAGCACTGAGACCATTGATCCTCTTAAAGATATGGAGGAAAAGGTGGAATCTCTCAAAAAGGAAGCTGCAGAGAATCATGATCGGATGTTGAGGGTGGCTGCGGAGTTTGAAAATTACAAAAAGCGTGCCACACGTGAAATGAATGATTTTAGAAAGTTTGCCAATGAAAATTTTGTAAAAGCAATGCTTCCTGTGGTTGACAACCTGGATCGTGCCATCGAATCTTCAAGTAATGACAAACATGTCAACACTTCGGTGGTGGAAGGCGTCAGTATGACCCTCAAGGAAATACTCAAAGTTTTTGAAGAGTTCAGTGTAAAACCGTTTGAGTCTTTGGGAAAGACCTTTGACCCCAGTTTACATCAGGCCGTGATGCAGGAAGAGGGGGAGACGTATCCTGATAACACGGTCTTAAAAGAGCTGCAAAAAGGGTATATGATTCACGACAGGCTCCTCAGACCTGCCATGGTTGTGGTATCCAAAAAAAAAAAGGAACCTGAAAATCACGAAAACTCAACTCAGAAAAAAGAAGATGAATAAGATATATAGATTATTTTAAATTAGGAGGATAGCAAATGGGTAAAGTCATTGGAATCGATTTGGGAACCACGAATTCTTGTGTGGCGGTCATGGAGGGTAGCGAAGCAAAAGTCATCACAAATCCCGAAGGAGGACGTACGACACCTTCAATCGTTGCCATTTCAGAAAGCGGGGAAAGATTGGTTGGCCAAATCGCCAAACGGCAAGCCATTACCAATCCTGAGAACACGGTTTTTGCCGTAAAAAGGCTTGTCGGTCGTAAGTATGCATCCAAAGAGGTACAGGACGATATTAAAATACTTCCCTATAAGATTGAGCAGGCAGAGAATGGTGATGTCAGAATAAATATGCGGGGCAAGTTAAACAGTCCGGCGGAGATATCATCCTTCATCTTGGCAAATATCAAACATACGGCTGAGGAATATCTCGGAGAAAAGGTAACCGATGCGGTTGTCACAGTTCCTGCCTATTTTGATGACAGCCAGCGGCAGGCAACCAAAGATGCCGGAAAAATTGCCGGTCTCAATGTGCTTAGAATTATCAATGAACCCACGGCTGCATCGCTGGCATATGGTCTCGACAAAAAGAAAGAAGAAAAATTAGCGGTTTTTGATTTGGGCGGCGGCACTTTTGACATATCTATTCTTGAAATCGGAGAGGGCGTTTTTGAAGTTAAGGCTACAAATGGCGATACTCATCTCGGTGGCGAAGATTTCGATCTCAGGCTTATCGATTACCTGGCAGACGAGTTCAAAAAAGACCAGGGGATCGATCTCAGAAACGATAAAATGGCCCTTCAGCGGCTTAAAGAAGCTGCTGAAAAAGCGAAAATGGAACTGTCTACTTCCATGGAAACGGATGTTAATCTTCCATTTATTACTGCCGATGCTGCCGGTCCGAAGCACCTTAATATAAAAATAACCCGAGCCAAGCTTGAAGGGCTTATCAGCGACCTGCTCGACAAACTTGAAAACCCCTGTCGGACTGCGCTTAAGGATTCAGCACTGTCCGCCAATGACATTAATGAAGTTATTCTTGTCGGAGGTATGACACGCATGCCCGCGGTTCAGGACCGCGTCAAAAAAATATTTGGCAAGGAACCCCACAAAGGGGTTAACCCGGACGAAGTTGTTGCCATCGGCGCCGCCATTCAGGGAGGTGTATTGAAAGGGGACGTAAAGGACGTTCTTCTTCTCGATGTTACCCCACTCTCCCTGGGTATAGAGACCCTGGGTGGTGTCATGACACGACTTATCGAAAAGAATACGACCATTCCGACCAAAAAGAGTCAGATTTTTTCAACAGCCGCCGACAACCAGCCGGCTGTATCCATCCATGTGCTGCAGGGAGAACGGGAGATGGCCGCCGGGAACAAGACCCTGGGGCGCTTCGAACTGGTGGGGATACCCCCCGCTCCGAGAGGCGTGCCGCAAATCGAGGTGACATTTGACATAGATGCCAACGGAATTGTAAACGTTTCTGCAAAGGATATGGCAACAGGTAAGGAGCAATCCATACAAATAACGGCTTCCAGCGGCTTATCTAAGGAAGAAATTGACAATTTGATAAAGGATGCCGAGCTTCATGCTGAAGAGGATAAAAAGAAAAAGGAACTGGTTGATGCTCGAAACTCAGCGGATGCGCTCATTTATTCAACGGAAAAATCGATAAAAGATCTTGGCGACAAGGTCGATGCTGAAACCAAGGGCAAGGTTGAAGCTGCCATTGAACCGCTTAAGAAAGCCATGGAAGGGGATGATGTTGCGGAGATTAAACGCCTGAGCGAAGAATTGACACAGGCTTCCCATAAACTGGCTGAAGCCATGTATCAGCAGGCTTCTCAGGCAGATCAGCAGCAAGCCGGGGCCGATGCAGCAGCAGGACCGGAGCAGCCCGGACCTTCTGCATCTGAAGAGGATGTTGTGGATGCTGATTTCGAAGAGGTAAAAGACGACGAAAAGAAGTAACAAAAAATGTCATTTTCCAATAATAAATCCCGCGGGCACTTTTGTGTCGCGGGATTTTTTATTATAAGGCTATTTACGAGTTCTTTAGAGGGGATGCGTCGCTGAAAAATTGAAATTGAGTTGATAAGCCAAAACTTATGAGGAGGCTAAGATGCGAGTTGGCGTTTTAAAAGAGATAAAAACCAAAGAAAACCGGGTGGCCATGACGCCATCAGGGGTTGAACAAATGCGGTTACATGGACACGAAGTTCTGGTTGAAACCGCTGCCGGTGACGGTTCAGCCTGTTCTGATGAAGAATATATAAGGTCCGGTGCGTTAATTTGCAACACTCCGGAAGAAATTTACCAGAAATGCCGAATGATAATGAAGGTAAAAGAGCCACTTCCTGTTGAATATCCAATGATACGAAATGAACAGGTTCTGTTTACATTTTTTCATTTTGCTGCATCGCTGGAACTTACCCGGGCAATTATCGATTCGGGATCTATTGCCGTGGCTTATGAAACAGTGGAACGGGAGAATGGTTCTTTGCCGCTTCTTACGCCCATGAGTGAAGTGGCCGGCAAAATGGCTGTCCAGGAGGGGGCCAAATACCTTGAAAAGACTTTTGGCGGTAAAGGAGTTCTTCTCGGTGGTGTAACGGGGGTAGATTCAGGAACCGTCTTGATTATCGGCGGGGGTATCGTTGGAACCAATGCTGCCAAAATAGCGTGTGGCCTTGGCGCAAAAGTCTATGTGCTCGATAATAATCTTGAACGTCTTCGTTATTTAAGCGATGTGATGCCCAAGAACTGCTTTCCGCTCATGTCGAGTCCGGCGATCATACGAAGACTTCTGAAAGAGGCCGATCTTGTTGTGGGTGCGGTTTTGATACCCGGTGCGGTGGCACCCAAACTGGTTACGCACGACATGTTACCGTTAATGAAAAAAGGTTCGGTAATTGTAGATGTAGCAATTGATCAGGGTGGGTGTGTGGAGACGGCAAAACCCACAACCCATGACCAACCCATATATGAGGTCGATGGGATCATTCATTACTGTGTGGCAAATATGCCGGGAGCTGTTTCATATACATCAACAGAAGCACTGACTCATGCAACATTACCCTATGCGCTGGAGCTTGCTGACAAAGGGTATGAAAAGGCGGCAAGGGAAAATCAGGACATCGCGAAAGGCCTTAATATTATAAAAGGAAAAGTGACTCATAAAGGTGTGGCTGAAGCTTTTGACCTGGAATATGAACCTCTGGATTCATTGTTATAATTTAACGCCAAATTGTTCTTAATAACTCTAGAGCGGCTCAGGCTTACGGGTGCTTAAGCACAAGATTCATTCGGTTGGAAAGAGAAACATGCCGTCGCGGATCGTTTTCCGTGTATTGGAATTCTAATGCGTTTGCCCTGTTTATTTTTCTTGACAGGCTTTTTGAAATATTTTAAAAAAGTTGTAAAGGTGCCTTTACGGCTTAATAGGGAATTCCGTGAGAATCGGGAGCGGTCCCGCCGCTGTGACCGGCGACGAAATCTGCAATACGCCACTGTATGGTTTTAACCGTATGGGAAGGTGCAGAGATTAGGATGAACCGGGAGTCAGAAGACCTGCCTTAGTAATAACGGTATGAGACCTTTGTAAAAGGTAACAGCATCTCTGCGGTGTTACAGAGCGTTATGATTACATAAAAAAGGGTCAAGTAAGCTGGGTGCAGCCCTTCAATCTGTTGAAAAGGATTGAAGGGCTTTTTTTGTTTGGGCGGGTTTACGCATCCTCGGCGGGACTAAAAGCTTAACATGTTATGAAAGGAGATGAAAAAAATGAAATCAGGACTCATTGTTTATGTTGTAGGTGAAGAACCGTCGAATTGGGATGCAGATTTTGGGAAAAAAACGATACAACAAACCATTCCGGCAGATCTTGTTGAGATCATAACAGCTAAAACCGGACATTATGACGTGCTTGATGCCTGGTGTTCACTAATGGTCAGGGGTATGAAACGAATTACCTGTATGATCGGAGAGTTCACGCCCAATGGCAAGTTGGCCCTCACCGGTCGAGAGCTCCGCCTGTGCGGATAGGGATAGGGGGCGCTCGAGGATAATCATGATGCCTCAGCGTCCCATATCTAAGTATATAAAGGTCATTGCTGTGAGCTTTGCTCAGAGATCTTTTGAGTATAATAAAGCTCAGGTCGTCTGTTTGGGATAAAGTATCGCATCCTGTGACTTCGAACCCGGTTCAGGTCTTCGGCCTTAAGGTTTGCTAATAACAATCCTTCTTTGCCGCTTAAATCTTTGTGAATCACTTCGCCGGATGGTCCAATGATTAGGGCAATACCCGGAAAGCTGAGCCCTTTTTCATTTTCACCGGTTTGGTTGCATGCGATAATAAACAGGCTGTTGTCAAAAGCCCTTGCAGGCAGATGTCGCATCCATGATCGGTATTTTTCTTCAGGAGTTCCTCTCGGAGATGCATGAGGGATGAAGATAAGATCAGCCCCTTTTAGGGCCATCCGGGTGGAAAGCTCGGGAAAGTGAGCATCGTAACAAAGCTGGATGCCAAAATTGACGCCCCCTGCATGGAACAGAGAGATTTTGTCCCCGGGCGTTAAAACGTTGCGTTCCGGCGGAGAGATGTGCAGCTTTCGGTAGACGCCCACAAACCCGTCAGGTTTTATGACCAGATGGCTCGCAAATAAACGGTTCTTTTCATCTCTTTCAACGATGCCTGCCAGGATGACGATCTTTTCACATCGAGCCAAATTTAAAAGATATCGACTTGCCGGTCCGGGAATGGGTTCTGCAGCCAAATTTATATCCTGATGATTGCTATAACCCGAGATGTTCAATTCTGGAAAACAAACGATAGCAGCGCCTTGATTTTTCGACGACTTGATCCACTTGATCATGCCCTCGAGGTTGTTACTGATTTTGTTTGCCGGTGAATTAGAGACAACCACGGCAATGCGGACATCTTTCATTTCTTTAGATTTTTATATTAATTTTCTGTTAATATGTTTATTTCCCTTTGTAGATGTGTGTGTTGTTCTTTTGTTTTTAAAGTTATTATTTTGAGAATCTAAAGGTCGAAATGCGCCCTTATTTTAAAAACCTTGGTAGCCGGCAGGTTGATAATTTCTTTTATTCCTGTCTGTTGGGAGATATTTTTAAGGTTTTGTTCTATTTCATTCATGGAGGATGCAATAAAGGTGAACCAGACGTTGTATTTATTATCCCGCTGATAATTATGAGTAACACCCGGATAGCGGTTTACCGACACGGTAAACCTTTCAATTTTGTCCTCCGGAACCCTTGCCGCACATAACGTACTGACAAATCCTAACTTTTCAGGAACAAAATTCCCGCCGATTCGGCGTATAATGCCCTTTTTTTTTAACCGGTTCAGTCGTTTAATCACATCGTTTTCTGAAAAACCGAGACGTTCGGCTATTACAAGATAAGGGCGGGGGGTTATGGGAAAATCGGATTGTATCAGATTAAGGATCGCCTTATCCATATCATCTATTGGCGGCATGGATTACTCCTGAAACTTTTCTTTAATCATACGAACCTGTACTTTTCGGGTTCGGGGACCGTCAAATTCACAGAAAAATATTCCCTGCCATGTGCCGAGTACCAATCGGTTATTATCTATGGCAATAAGCTCTGAAGGTCCGACAATTGTCGATTTTATATGGGCCGGTGAATTTCCTTCAAGATGGCGATATCCGGCTTCCCAGGGTATTATCTTGTTTAAAATCATCAGAATATCATCTTTAACGCTCGGATCGGCACTTTCATTAATGGTTATGGCTGCAGTGGTGTGGGGCACATAAAGCATGCAAAGGCCCTGGCCGATACCTGCGGACATGACCATATCCTGAATCTTTGAAGTAATATCTATCAATTCTGTCCGGGTTCTTGATTTAACTGAACAGATCATACATCCCCTCCGCAAAACAAAAAAGTCCTGCTTTAATTGCAGGACTTTTTTGTTACAAACTGATAAAATTAATTATAATATTTTTGATTAGACACATCCGGTCGGTTTCGGAAGACCAGCCATCTTACAGGCTCCTTTACCGGGCCCTGACGGAAACAGTTCGTAAATATGTTTCAGTTTGAAACCGGTAACTTTTGAAAGGATACGGACCATGGGGGCAATTCCGTTTTTCTCATAGTATTCCTGAAGAACTTGGACAACTTTATGGTGCTCGTCAGTCAATTCTTCAATTCCTTCTTGACTTTTTACCCATTGCACCCACTCTGGACAAAAATTTTCATAGGCATCGATAAAGCCATCTTCATCTACGGTAAATGTCTTTCCCATAAATTCAACTGTTGCCATTTAACAAACCTCCTTTATATTTTAATTATTTTTATTACCTTACCGCCTTCTTCTATTTATAATCTAAAAATTTCTATATGATTAATTTGTTAATGTCAATATGAAAAATATAAATATTTTTTGAAAATAATTTGATCCTAAATATGCTCTAATGTATCCTAAATTCTATTGATAAAAATTTTTAATGCGGCAATGGGCTTTAGATCGTCGTCGGACAGAAGCAAGAACCGGAAGCAAATGGTAAGTTGAATTATGTATGATAACCTTGTGAAGCCGAAAATCATAATTATTTGCGGACCAACGGCGTTGGGCAAAACCTCTACGGCAATTCATCTTGCCGGTAATTATAACGGTGAGATTATTGGTGCCGATTCAATGCAAATTTACAGATACATGGATATCGTCATCATATGATCGATTTAATCGATCCGGATGAACATTTTGATGCCAGACAGTTCGCGGAAATGGCCGATGAAAAAATCATGAAACTTTATTTCCGCGGCGTTATCCCTTTTGTCGTCGGCGGTACCGGACTTTACATAAAAGCACTTGTGAACGGATTGTTTAAGGCCGGTCGGGCAGATATCCGTATGCGTGAGCGTTTGCAAGAACAAGCCCGGATTTTTGGCCTGGATTTTCTTTACCAACGGTTACGCCGGTATGATCCCGATACGGCAGCGCGAATACATCCCAATGATTCTTACAGGATTATCAGAGCCCTTGAAGTATATGAGTTGACAGGAAAGA
>JAFDHQ010000192.1 GCA_019308685.1 Deltaproteobacteria bacterium | reverse complement strand
ACCCGGCCTGCCGTAACCACTACTTCTTCCATGGTTGATACCATCTTTTTGTCTTTTTGTGCATCTTCCGCCTGACTCAATCCCGGAACAAATAAAGCCATGCAAACTGCCAAACAACCTAACCACTTTTTCATAATCTTTCCTCCTTCTTATGCAAATATATGTAAACGTTCTCGAATTTTTTGAAATCCAATATTTCAAGCACCCCGCCAAAAGAACGGCGGGCAGGCAAATTACAAATAAATCACAAATCTCAAGCATCAAATTCCAAATTTACCCGCCTTAGGCGGGTAAATCTCAAAATCCAAACTCCAAACCGGTTCAACACGCAGCGCAGGCGCTTGCGCCGCGTGAGCGATTGTTTTTTTGTTTGGAATTTTGAATTTTGGTCATTGTAATTTGTTTGTTTTTTGGGATTTCCACTAACTCAATTACACCGAGAACAGATACAAATATCTGTAGTTAGGGTCCGGGACCAAAAAAAAACCCGGACCGAATTAAATCGATCCGGGGATTTCCCTTTTTTATCCTCAAGATCTAACCAAGGCACCTCCCGTCCACGAAGGTTATGCCTTATGTTCAGACAGGTCTTCTGACTTTCGGATCATCCTAATAACCGCGCCTTCCCATCCAGTTGAATCAGATAGTGGCATGCTGTGGTGTTCGTCCCCGACTACAGCGGCGGGCCCGTCCCCGATTTTAACGGGGTTCCCTATTAAGCTCAAAATTGAGCATCTGAACAAAACACAAATTATTTAAACCAAACAAAGGGGCTGCGTCAAGAAAAATATTACCCAAGTTGAGCGATTTTTAGGTATTAATCTTTATCGGCAACCCCGGCTTCCTCAAACGTGAGCACTTCATTAAACATATGAACCGCACCTTCTATCACTGACATGGCCAGGGCGCCGCCGGTTCCTTCTCCAAGACGCATTCCGAGATCCAGAATAGGCTCGATCCCAAGGTATTTCAACATTGACCCGTGGCCGGCTTCTTCAGAACGGTGCCCCGCAAAAATATATTCTGTTACAAGGGGGCATAATGTATGAGCGATTAGAGCTCCTGCGGTTGAAATAAAGCCGTCAATGACTACGGGACGGCTGTGAAATGCCCCGGCCAGAACACATCCCGCGATACCGCCGATCTCAAAACCGCCGACCTTGGAAAGCACATCCAGACCGTCACGGGGATCCGGGTTGTTTACCTGAATTCCCCTGATTACGACTTCCCGTTTTTTTATAAGTTTATTATCATCTATTCCGGTCCCCCGTCCGACCATTTGCTCCGGTTTTTTTCCGGTAACCACGGTGCCGATGGCTGCCGAAGGGGTTGTGTTGCCGATCCCCATGTCTCCGGTACCAAGAATCTCTATCCCTTTTCGAAATAAATCCGTGGCCAGCTCAAATCCGGTTACAATGGCTTTTTCAGCCATTTGGCGGGTCATGGCAGGCCCTCTTGCCAGATTGGCGGTACCGTGGGACATTTTACGTTTCAAAAGACGATGAGCACCATTAATGGAATCAGTGTCTAAATCCGGAATAATTCCCATATCGATGACCTGGACGTCTGATCCAATATGCCGGGATATGGCGTTAATACCGGCTCCGCCGGCTAAAAACGTTTGTACCATTGCGCCGGTGACCTCCTGCGGGTAAGCACTCACGCCTTCCTCAACAACTCCGTGATCTCCTGCCATTACCAGCACGGCTTTACGATCTATTTTTGGTTTAAGAGTTTTCTGTATTCCGCATAACCGTTCCGATATATCATGAAGCCTTCCCAGTGCCCGGGTCGGCATTACCAGTTGTGCTGTCCGTTCACGGGCCTTGATAATCCATTTTCCATCCAGCGGCTCGATTCCTTCCACAATCTTTTTTATACTCATATCATTTGTCACAATGTTCCGTCTCCCTAATCAAGTTTTTGCATGAGATGTTCAAGTCGTTTTTTGCCTGTATCGGGTTCCCGATGTTGCGTGACTACCCATTCCTTTAATTTGTCCATGGCTTTCCCTGAGTCTATAATATCGCGGCTCTTATCAATTCCGGATTTTATGCCGGTAGTTTTTCCGGCGACATAAAAAATAGGCGCTGCGTTAAGGCATATGGTCTCGTAAAGCGCTTTTTTTTCTTTGGCGGTAAAAACCTTTAATAACCTGAGGGCTTCCTTTTCAGGGTCGTTGCCACCGGCGATTTCATCCGGCGTTACCGGATAACGGATACCCATGGTTTCAGGCGATAAAAAGTAATGTTTAATGTTACCGTCTTCAGATAGCTCGGCAACCCAACTTTTGGCTATGGGTGACAGTTCATCCATCCCCCCCGTTCCATTTCCGCTTGACCCGTAAAACACCATGGCCTTTTTAAATCCGATTTCTTTCATGGTTTTAATAACCGGAGAGATCATTTCTTTGGCGTAAACCCCCCGTACACCATATTTGGGCATGGCCGGGTTGGCCAGAGATGCTGCGATATTAAGGATGCTGCCGAAACTCATCTGGGAAAGTATCCTGAACAGGGCCTGTGGATGCACAAAAGGACTCATGGCATTGAAAAGGCCAATGCCGACTTTTTCTATGCTTGTTTTGACAGTTTCCACAGGGCATTCTACATCCACACCCAGGGTTTCACAAAGATCAACGGTGCCGCAACGCGAAGTAATGGCCCTTGCGCCATGTCTGGCAAGACAGATGCTGCCGGCCGCAGCCACAATGGCTGCAGCAGTACTGATATTAAATGTTTTGAAACGGTCCATGCCTGTGCCGCAGTTGTCGACCATGGGCAGTTTTGTATCGAGCCGGACTTTTTCCGTATCCAATTTATAAATCGCGTCCCATGCTCCGGCAATCTCCTCAGGACAGGGCCCTTTGGCGGTGATTGCCGCAAGAAATGCTCCCTGATGAATATCAGATTGTTCCCTTTTGAGAATTTCCGAAAATAATTCTCTTGTTTGTTCTCTGTTTAGATCTTTACCCGAAATTAAAGCGGTGATGGCATTTCCGAATTTTTTGAACTTGTCATTCATGTGAAATCTCCACGATGGTTTTTAATCCTTTTTGTGATGCCGTATGTTCAATGCCTTTATGGATGGTATCAAGATTGACACGGTGAGTGATTAATTCTTGTGCCGGTCCATGTTCTGATGAGATTAAATCCATGGCGTTGCGATTCTGATCGGCGGTGCACCCGTAAGCGCCACTGATGAAAAATTCGTTATAATGGATCTGATTGAAGTCAATGCTGCTTTGTGAGAATTGAGAAGCAATGCCGCTGAAAATTGAAACCCTGCCCGCCGGAGCCAGTAATTTCATAAACATATCATTAAGCCCCGACTGGGAGCAGGCAAATATGAGTGTGTCCACCCCTTTGTTGTGTGTTGCTGCCATAACCTTTTCCGTCATATTATCTGTGCCGGGGTCGATGACCGTGTCGGCCCAGGTATGGATCGCCGTTTTTTGTCGATGAGTCTGCGGTTCACTAATTAAAATATGTTCAGCTCCCTTATGTCTGGCAACAAATGCATGTAAAAGACCCAGAGGACCTGCTCCGATGATCAGCACCGTGTCATTTTTAGTAAGATTGATTTTGTTCTGGGCATTGATACAACAGGCCAGGGGTTCAGCCAGAGTCGCATCAATATAGCTTATTTTTTCAGGAATGGTATTGAGGCTTCCGATAATGCCGTCCTCAATGGGAATTGCAATGTATTCGGCAAAGCCGCCGTTCTGCGTAAACCCTAAAATTTGTCGACTCGGGCACAGGTTGTCCATCCCCTTAAGGCAGTAGGAGCACCTGCTGCATCGAAGCCCCGGGGCAATTTGAATTCGGTCGCCTTCTTTAAACGTGTTTGTGCGGCTTTGTTCTATAACTCCTGCAATTTCGTGGCCCAATATTCTCGGATAATTCAGAGCTCGATGCCCTTGGGTCACCATTTTAGCATCCGCGGAACATATACCGCAGGCTTTAACCTTTACCAGCACCCCACCGGCCGGGCAGTCCGGAGTTCGTACCTCCCTTATCTCTAATTTTCCGGGTTGTATAAGGATTGCTGCTTTCATAACAAAAAAAATCCTCAAGCGGTTACCGCTTGAGGATTTACCTTCTCCCCAACGCCAAACAAAATGGCAGGTCTTCTGACTCCCCGCCCTTTTAGCTGCCTTCCCATACGGATTCTTCAATACAGTGGCGTTTATATGCTAAAAGAGTTCTCTTTCCCCAAAGGGAAAAGAGCGGGGTTACAGCGGCGGGTCCGTACCGGATTTTCACCGGTTTCCCTATTATGCCCAAAGGGCCACCATTAAGTTGT
>JAFDHQ010000191.1 GCA_019308685.1 Deltaproteobacteria bacterium | reverse complement strand
AAAAGGCGAACATGATACGTATGTCAGACCAAGCTGATGACAAATTCGGATGGACTCGGGATCGCCGCCGTGTTCTCCGCAGATCCCGCATTCCAGATCCGGTCTCACTGCACGTCCCTTTCTAACAGAAATATTCATTAATTCCAACGATGGTTCATGCAAAATATGGGAAATAGACATGTCAGTTTTTTTTACAGGGTGTAAAGGAGCTTAGGTCGGGTTGGTGTAACATCGAATAAAAAATCCACTTTTTCTTTTACAATTTGTAAAAATATCTGACAGGCATGGATCGTATTTTTTTTAAGAAAACTCCTCATGCATACAATTTAATTTCTATTAATTACTATTAGTTAGAGAATATAAGGTACTCTTTCCATTTCTGGCACAACTGTTGCTTTAGTATTGGTAAACTCGAAAAGGCATTTGTTAATTCGTATTACGCGATTTTTCGAAAAATATTGTAAATTAACCGGCCCTACCCGGCCGTTCTCCTTGAAGGTCAGGGGAGTGACCGTCTTCCGTTGCGAACTCGCTATCCAGGCAAGGCGAGAGGGCCGGGGAAACAAGCAGGCAGGGTGTGGGTGAAAAAGGGAGGTTCCAAGATGGAAAGTCAGACTCAAAAAAAGTTGTTGTTAGCTGTTGATGGATCTGAGGAAGCTTTATATGCGGTACGGTATGTCAGCAAGCTGGCCCCGTTTCATCAAATGAAGATTGTTCTATTTAATGTCTTCAGCGGCATACCGGAATCTTATCGGGATCTTGCCAAAGATCCCCTATTTGCCCGATCTGCCAGGGAAGTCGAAGCCTGGGAGATGCAAAAAAGAAAAGGGATTCAGGAATACATGGATAAGGCCCAGCTGATCCTTCTGCGTTCAGGCCTTTCACAGGATGCGGTGACCATAAATATCCATAATAGAAAAAAAGGAATTGCGCGAGACATCATCCAGGAAGCCAAAGATAATTACAGTTGCGTGGTTGTCGGACGAAAAGGCATGAGCACTTATAAAGAGATTGTTGTGGGGAGCGTGGCCACAAAAATCATTGAGAAACTGGCTTTCCTTCCTGTTTTGATGATCGGCAGAATTCCTCTTGATGAGAATATTCTCATCGCACTCGATAGCTCGGAGAATGCCATGCGGGCTGTAGAGTATGTGGCAACCACACTGGGTGGTTTCGATTTCAACATAACCTTGCTAAATGTCATTCGAGGGGTCAGGTATTTTCAGCCAGAATTTCCGGATCTTTTTTTACCCAAAGTTCAAATGGAAGCCGCTGAAAAAGAAATAAGTTCCGTATTTGATAAGGCGAAACGTTGTTTGACAGACGCAGGATTCAAGTCAAATCAGATAACCACCAAAATAATTTCAGACGCCTATAGTCGCTCAGAAGCTATTGTCCAGGAAGCCAGAGCCGGAGATTACGGCACAATCGTTTTAGGCAGGAGGGGGTTGTCCAGGGTCAAGGAATTTTTTATGGGGAGAGTCAGTAAGAAGGTCATTCAGACGATTAGAAACAGAGCGGTATGGGTGGTAACTTAAGTAAAAGGTTTTTCGGTCATGAGCGCCATTCATCTGGACAAAATTTTTCGTCCCAAATCCATAGCAGTTGTGGGAGCCAGCCAAAGAACCGGAAGCATTGGTTCTGCGATTATGCGCAATTTAATTCAGGAGGGATATCCGGGAAAGATTTATCCGGTTAACCCGCATCACAAAACAATATGGGAACTACAGGCATTCCCTTCGCTTCTGGAAATCGAATCCCCTGTTGATCTTGTGATCATGGCTGCTCCGATCGCCTCGGCCCTTCAAATCGTTAAAGAATGTAAAAAGACCGGGGTTGGAGGCGTGGTTATCATTTCCGCAGGGGGAAAGGAGACCGGAACAAAAGGCCGGGAGCTGGAGTCGGCCATCAAGAAAGAAGCGAAGGACTCAGGCCTTCGAATTATCGGTCCCAATTGTCTTGGGATTGTTTGCAGCCAGGCCAAACTCAATGCCAGCTTTGCAAGCCATATGCCGCTTCCC
This sequence comes from Deltaproteobacteria bacterium, assembly GCA_019308685.1. Taxonomy (GTDB): domain Bacteria; phylum Desulfobacterota; class Desulfobacteria; order Desulfobacterales; family UBA11574; genus S5133MH16. Next base: position 2,956 of record JAFDHQ010000191.1, on the reverse strand, counting down.
GGGAAGATGGCCTTTATTTCCCAAAGCGGCGCAATTTGTACCTCCGTTCTTGACCTTTCTATCAAAGAACAAATCGGATTTAGCTACGTTGTGAGTCTCGGCTCCATGCTGGATGTGGATTTTGGGGACATGATCGATTATCTGGGCGGAGATTATCACGTCAATAGTATTATCATGTATATTGAAAGCCTGAGCCGGTTCAGGAATTTTATGAGTGCCGCCCGGGCCGTATCACGGGTAAAACCGATTATTGCGGTAAAAGCGGGACGTACACAGGCCGGAGCCAAAGCCGCTGCAACTCATACCGGCTCTCTGGCCGGAGAAGATGCTGTTTATGATGCCGCCTTCGAGCGAGCAGGAATTGTTCGGGTTAAAAGCTTTGAAGAACTTTTTGACTGTGCGGAACTTCTGGCCAAACAGCCTCGGCCTTTGGGTCCGGGTCTGGCAATTATCACCAATGCCGGTGGACCGGGGGTCATGGCTGCTGATGCGCTTTTCGATTGTGGTGTTGACCCGGTTGCTTTACGTCCCGAAACCATCCAGAAATTGGATGAATTCCTTCCACCTTACTGGAGCCGAACAAACCCGATTGATATTCTGGGAGACGCAACTCCGGAACGTTATCAACGGGTGGTGGACGTCTGCCTAAAAGCTTCTGAAGTGAAAGGGCTTTTAATTATACTCACCCCTCAAGCCATGACCCGCCCGACCCATGTGGCTGAAACCCTTGCGAGTCACCTGAAGGGCAAGCCTTATCCTGTATTTACTTCATGGATGGGTGGGCGAGATGTGGAAAAAGGAAGGGAAATATTTATTCAAGAAGGCATCCCGACCTTTGATACGCCGGAACGTGCCGTAAGAGCATTTTTGAATCTCTATCGATATTCCAAAAATATTAAAATGCTTCAGGAGATTCCGCCCAATCTCCCTAAAAAGATAGAATTTGATCATAAAAAAGCTCGAATCTTAATGGATCGGGAGATTAAAAAAAAGAATTTTCTTCTCACGGAAATCGAGTCCAAGGATCTGCTTTCAGCCTACGGCATTTCCGTGAATCTTACGAAACTCGCTGCCTCGGGTTCACAAGCGGAGGAAAAAGCTCGGGAAATAGGACTTCCCGTGGCTATGAAAATCTGTTCCCGCGATATTATTCACAAATCCAATGCCAATGGGGTGTTGTTGAATTTAAAAAATGAACTTGATGTTCATGACGCGTTTACAAAAATTATGACAAATGCCCGATCTTGTAACGCTGAGGCCAAAATTGAAGGGATAACCGTTCAGACGATGCTCAGCCCGGAGTATGAACTGATTTTAGGATCCAAAAGGGATCGGGATTTTGGGCCGGTGGTTTTGTTTGGCATGGGAGGAATTATGGCCGAAGTTCTCGAAGATCAGGCTATCGCCTTACCCCCACTAAACCGCTTATTGGCCAGAAGTCTTATGGAAAAAACCAGGGTTTACCGTCTGCTTAAAGGCTATCGAAACCATCCACCGGCCAATTTGACATTGCTTGAAGAGATTTTGATTCGTTTATCCCAGCTCGTGACCGATTTTCCGGAAATCGAGGAGCTGGACATCAACCCCCTTATGGTTACAAAAAACGGTTTTTGTGCAGTTGATGCCCGAGTTCTTCTCAAGTCCACCGAGGTTCCGTCCCCTCTTCATCTGGTTATCAGTCCTTATCCCAGCCAGTATGAATTCCGAATCACACATGAAGCGGTGGGTGAATTATTCATCCGGCCCATAAAACCTGAGGATGCTCCGCTTTTGGTGCAGCTTTTTGAATCACTTTCGCCACAGAGTATTCTTTTTCGATTTTTCAGCCCCTTAAAGATGCTTCCGCATCGTATGCTCGCGCGCTTTACTCAAATCGACTATGACAGGGAAATTGCGCTGGTGGCGGTTTGCGGTCCGGAACTCAATGAAAAAATGTTGGGCGTTGTCCGTGTTATCGGGAATATTTACAACCGAAAACACGCGGAATTTTCCGTTATTGTCGGAGACCTCTGGCAAGGCAAAGGTATTGGGGCGGAATTGCTCAAGCGTTGTCTGTCAATTTCCAAAGAACGTGGGATTGAACAAGTGACGGGTATTGTTTTGCCTGAAAACACACAAATGCTGGCATTGGGGAAAAAATTGGGATTCAGTGTTAAAAGGGTTGTCGGGGAAAGTGATTATAAGTTGGAAATAGATCTTACAAGACTTTGATAAACTCTGAACCCCAAACCCGTGAAAAGTTTCACTCAATGTTGACGATCTCGTAAAAAGTCCAACTTCTGCGTTGTGCTGCATTTCGCAATCATTCAAAAACCGTCTAAATCGGACTTTTTACGAGTTCATCAATGTTAGAAATCCTCACATTTTTACATCCTGTAAAAAAACCCGACACAACATCTTTTAATTTCAAAAAAATCTAATCTCCTCCTAAAAATAATCTTTTATATTATCAAGTGATTATAGCAAATATCGTCTGCATCTTTTGTTGGCATAGGTCTTGCTTTTAAAGATCGTACATTAGTTAGTTTTAACCTAAATCCTACATACGTGAAGCTCGGGTAAACTCGGCGCTTGCAGAATTTAGCTACAACCTAAAACTTAATCAATTCGTCTTTGGACGGATCTATCAAAGATGACGGGTGGAAAAAGAATTTAAAATATTAATAGCTGACCGAAATCAGCATGTGCGCGAATTTCTAAAGCGAGAATTGATGGCAGAAGGTTACAGGGTTGGGCTGGCCAAAAACGTCCAGGAAGTTCTTAAGAAAGTATACCATTCCGAGAACCTGGACCTTTTGATCCTGGACCCGGATCTGCCCGGAGCCGAAATATTATCCTTATTCAAGAAGCTGCAGGATCGTATCCCGGTTCTTCCGGTGGTGGTGCATACTTATCTTAAGGATTATACCAACCACACGGATATTCTGAATGACGTCGCTTTTGTGGAAAAGAGTGG
>JAFDHQ010000190.1 GCA_019308685.1 Deltaproteobacteria bacterium | reverse complement strand
ATTTTTTATCTTTTCATTACGAATTCATAAAAGCGCTGTTTTTTCGCAACGATCCCTAATGCATTCAAACAGTATACGATGTCGTTGCGGATCATTCATTCCGCTTAATTTGTGGTTTTAAAAGAAAAATTCCTCGATCTATTGATAAAATAAAAAATATTATATGTGTCTATTTGTGTTTATTTGCGGTCCAATAGCGTTAGCTTATTTTAAACGCAAACGTATTTAGGGTGATGATATGGACAAAAAAGACCTTCCGATCATACCGTCCGAAAGGGGTGACGACCTTTATAATCTGGAGATTGCAGATTCTTCGGACCTTGTATTGTTTATGGCCGGAAATCAGTTTATGGCAATGAAAGAAATTGTTTCTATTTTTCAAAAGGAACATCCGGATGTGGAAAAAATTTTTTACGAAACCCTTCCACCGGGGCTCGAGCTCAAACAGATTTTATCCGGCGGTGCTGTGTTTAAAGATAAAATCCTGGACGTTACCCCTGACATTTACACTTCGGTGAATGAAAAAGCCATGAATTCCCTTGAACGGTCCGGTCATATTCATGCGGGTGATTACCACCTTTACCTGCACAATCGACTGGCGCTGATGGTCCCGGAGGGAAACCCCGCCGGCATAACATCTGTTGCGGACCTGGCCGGGGACAATATCCGAATTTCACAGCCGGATCCTGAAAATGAAGATATTGCTTTCCACATTATAGATATGTACCGGCAGGCCGGCGATGATGACCTTGTTCATCGTATCATGGAGGAAAAGCGTGCACAGGGGACCACCATTTTTACGGTAGTCCATCACAGAGAAACTCCGTTGAGGATTTCAAAAAAAACCGTGGATGTGGGGCCGGTCTGGGCAACAGAAATCATCCATGCAAAGTCGACGGGCCTTGCCTTTGATGTGGTGGAGCCGGGTGAAGATTTAGATCAGAGAAGAAATATAAATTATTATATATGTAAATTAAAAAATGCTCCTCACCCCGAGAATGCAAAGAAGTTTCTTGATTTTATCAGATCTCCATCCGCCCAAACAATTTATCAAAAATATGGTTTCCTGCCTCATTCCAATTAGGTATTATTTTTTACTAACATGGTTGCAGGGTCAAGAAACAAAGCCGGCCGGTCGGAATCCGCCGGTCCTCCCTTTAGTGTCATCACATGGATTTTTTTGCCTTCAGGCCGGAGCTGGATCACAATGTCAAACAGGTCGGAGACATCCAAAAGCGGAGACGGCATACCGCCCGGCCCGGTTTTTTCATGCCGATGGGTTTTTACTGAAAACCAGACATGCAACGAATGGGTTTTGGCAAGTCTCTTGAAGTCGGAAAGGGAGGTTCGTGCGGATTCGTTAAAGTGAAACCCGTCGATTAGAACCATCTGAGGTGAAAAAATATTCTGTTCTTTCAGGTCGGTCAGCCGTTCTTCAAGTTTGGGCACACTAAACCCCTCAACTTTGAACGTCATAATGAACCTGTGCGGCAATAAGTCTTCCCATAGCTTGTTTGTGTTTTTGGTATCGTATGATTGGGTGAGATGGCGAAAGACTTCTTTATACCACAGACTGATTTTATTGACCGGGTCATCGAGGCTGATATGAAGAACATATTTACCTTTTAAAAGGGTATGTAAGGCCAGTTGAACTAGAAGGGCGGTTTTACCGACTCCCGCACGTGCAAGAACGGCACCAAACCCTCCTTCAGAGAGGATATCTTGGGTTTCTTCTCCGATGAACCTTAAGGGGTTTTGGAGGATAAGCTCCTTTTTTAGCATAATCATTTTCCTTTCTTTTCTTTTTCCGCCTTTTTGGCCAGTTCCTCGGCAATGGATTTGGGCACCTGTTTGTAAGAACCCAATTCCATGGTAAACTGGGCTTTGCCCTGTGTGGATGATCTTAAGACAGTTGAAAAGCCAAACATTTCAGCAAGGGGGACCTGGGCTTCAACAACGCATAGAGGACCTTCATCCTGAGAGCCGACAATGATTCCACGGCGTTGGTTTAAAAGTCCCATAACAGCGCCTTGGAACTCGGATGGTGTTTCCACTGCGACCTTCATGATCGGTTCGTGAATCACCGGTCCGGCCTTGAGATACCCTTCACGAAAGGCTCCCCGGGCCGCTGCCATGAACGCCATTTCAGATGAATCCACCGAATGGGAAGCCCCATCATTGATGACTACTTTAATGCCGGTAACCGGAAATTCCATTTTTGGCCCTTTTACAATGGATTGTCTGAATCCCTTTTCACATGAAGCAATGAACTGGGTTGGGATATTGCCCCCAACGATTTTATTCTCAAAGACAAAATCGGCTCCGTTGATCGGTTCCATGTAACCGGCCACGCGACCGTATTGTCCGGCACCACCGGTTTGTTTTTTATGAGTATAGTCAAATTCAGCTTTGCGGGTTATGGTCTCCCGGTAAGCGACACGCGGTTGACCGGTGGTAATATCGGCGGTATATTCACGGTGCATTCGCTCAACATAGACCTCAAGGTGAAGTTCTCCCATTCCTTGGATAATGGTTTCTTTGGTTTCATCGTCAACATAGGTTCTGAACGTGGGGTCCTCTTTGCTGAACCGGTTAAGGGCTTTGGACATATTTATCTGCGATGTGTTGTCCTTGGGAATAATGGCAAGGGAAATCACGGGATCGGGGACAAACATGGATGTCATTGTCAGGTTGAGGTCGGGACTCACAAAGGTGTCGCCGGAGGCACAGTCGATCCCGAAAAGGGCACCGATATATCCCGCCGGGATGGTTTTAATGTCTTCCATTTGGTCTGCGTGCATGCGTACGACCCTGCCAACCTTGATTTTTTTCCCGTTTCGGGTATTGACGATGGTATCGCCTTTGGAAAGGGAGCCCTGATATACTCTGATATAAGTTAATTGACCATATTGTCCCTCTTCGAGTTTGAAGGCCAGGGCAACAAACGGTTTTTCCAATTCACCGGATAGGATAACGGGCGTTTCGCCATTATCCATGTCGAGCGCTTCATTTTCTACATCATAGGGGCATGGAAGCAATCCGGTGACGCCGTCAAGGAGCGGTTGAACCCCTTTATTTTTATAAGCCGATCCCATGAACACCGGTGTTATCTGACGTGTCAGGGTTCCCGTGCGCACTGCCGAAATAATCATTTTTTCGGTAACCTCGTGCTCTTCAAGAACCGCTTCAGTCAGTTCGTCTGAAAACATGGAAGCCGCATCGATAAGTTCTTCCCTTTTTTGAACGGCTTCCTGAAGAAGGTCCTGTGGTATATTTTCAATTCGAACCTCTTCTCCGTTGGCACCGTCGAAGTACACGGCTTTCATTGATACCAGATCGACAACTCCTTGATGAGCGGCCTCAAGCCCGATGGGCATCTGCAAAGGAATCGCATGGTGTCCCAGTTTTTTTTTGAGCTGATCAACGACCCGAAAGGGATTGGCCCCGCTCCGGTCGCATTTGTTGACAAAGGCGATACAGGGCACTTTATATCTTTTCATCTGCTGGTCAACCGTAATGGATTGGGACTGAACACCGCCCACGGCGCACAGAACCAGTATGGCGCCGTCAAGGACCCGTAAAGAGCGTTCCACTTCTATGGTAAAGTCAACATGTCCCGGCGTATCGATAATATTGATTTCATGGTCGAGCCATTCACAGTAAGTTGCGGCTGAAGCAATCGTGATGCCTCGTTCTTTTTCAAGATCCATGGAGTCCATGGTTGCGCCGATACCGTCTTTCCCTTTGACATCGTGGATGGCATGTATTCTTTTTGTGAAAAAAAGGATTCTTTCGGTAAGGGTGGTTTTTCCGGAATCAATGTGCGCGCTGATTCCTATATTTCTGACCTTGTTAATAGCGTTTTTCATTTTATGGGTACTTTTCTGTTTTTTGAATAAAAAACCCTCATTTGGAAATGTATGTTTTTTCAAACAAATTCGGCGCATAATAATTGCAAAAATGTGTTTGTCAAGGAATTCTTATGCAGAATGATGTCATCGGTTTATTTTTTGAAACAAATGGGTCCAAAATGAGCGGCAAACAACCTAACGTGTTCGAAAAGTCCCTTTTTTGTGGGATCTCTTTAATTTATAAAGTCCGATTAAGAAACAAAATCCCAAAACAAGGAAAAATCCGATGGTGGGTCCAAGGCCTATCTTCAACGCAACCCAGCTAACTCCCACCAGAGGTAACAGGCCCACGCGGACAACCGCCCGCAGGGCGGTATGTCGGGCGATAAAGTCGGCCGCTGCCGGTGAGTAAGCGTAATAGATATCCACTAGGGTTTTGCCAAGGGCGCTGCAGAGCAGGAAACGGTCGCGCATGTCACGCAAAACCTTGCCCAGCCACAATGCTGGTACCACTGTCAGTAACTTTATTACTTCTTGTGCATGTATTATTACCCCCGCCACCTAAGTTTAGACGACCACAACCATAAATGTTGTCTTTTCCGAAACTACCCATATCAATGGCCGAAGTTGTCAGAGTATTCCATAACTGTAAGACAGAATAGTCCGGGTATTTATCCAAAATTAATGCTGCGGCGCCAGCTACATGGGGGCTGGCTGCACTGGTGCCTTTAAACGTGCTGAAAGTAAAATTTGAAATTAAATCCGGTCCGCAGATATCCGGCTTGATTCTGCCGTCGTTGGTCGGACCTTGAGAACTGAAGGCTTCAATTTCCGAGGGTTCTTTTGTCCATTTATTATGATCAATTGCACCCACAGCCATTGCTCCGTCGGCATCTGCAGGGTTTGCAAGGCTGCTCGATGCTTCTGCCGGGGATAAATCGTGGTTTAAACTGTATACTTCCAGTGAGTGATCTGAAGTGGTGCTAAATTGATAAATCGAAAGATAGTAAGATCCGTCTGACGGTACGTTATAAGAAATCATTTCTGTGGGTTCTTGGCCACCTGTTTGGCGAGTATTACTCACTGCAACCTGATTTAAGGAGCCATCAAAAAGGTACAAGTCATAGTCTTGATTTCTCATATCCCAGTCATTCCAAGTCAAATAGACCTCGATGGTTTGGCCTGCACTGGCAGTGATATCTATGGTTTCATCGGCGGTTGCATCGACCCCCGAAACATTGTGCCAACCATCACCACCACCACCAAGGTCAGGGTCTGAAAAAGTAGCCTCGTAATGCCGCTTGGCCTCGTTGCCGGCGGCATTTACCCACAGGATTCCATTATTATAGGCATCGTTTGCCGCACAGACAGGGTTGTTGTTATAACACGCCCCGTCATAAAAATTAGTGTTAAGCGCCACTACGGAACTATTAATAATATCGATGCCATGGCTAATAGCGTAATTTTTGGCATCCCACAAATCTAACGTGTCGGCGACTTTTATTAAATAGAGATTAGCCCCCGGGGCCATGTCGTAAACAATTTCAGCGACAGCTGTACCGTGATATGAATCGGTTTCCAAAAGAGGACTGTTGGAAACGCAGGGATAGTCCCTGCAGTCGACTTTTTCAACATTACCCGGAAGTTCTTTATTGTTTATGGCCGAAGATAAGCCCAGAAAGCCTATATCGACTACCGCAACATTTACACCGAAGCCGTAATATCCAGACAAATGATATGAGGATGCCGATGTCAGGTTTACCCCTTCACTTTGAACGTCTTCTACCGGAATGAGCCTGTCAGGGGGCTTGATAAATGAAATCCCGCTTACCGTGTCGGCAATAGTTGTCAACATATGGATCGGCACTGTGACTTTTGATACATTATCAGCCCGTTTAATGATTTTGCCACCCAACGCCTGAAGTTCCGTCTCATCGACGGTGCTCCCCGGCTCGTTCATGACATAAACAGTAATCTCATCCCGGTCTTTGATGTTTAAATCCATACCTTGTGCAAACAACCGGCCCGCCATGGCGCCTCTTTCATATTCTAACTCGAGTTTTTTCAGGCAACTGGCCATCTTAGGGTGAACATTTTCTTTAGCAGGCATCATGTTCAAGTCTTGAGCCTGGGCAAAGGTAAAAAAGGCAAACTTAAGCCACAAAATTGTGCCGAACAGGGTTAAACATTTTCCGTATCTGATTCTATTCATGGTTTTCGTCTCTCGGTGTAATGAGTCTTTTCGGAAGCGTTATGGACTGAATAACAGATTCATTTGACAGGGGGATTAATTGATTCACCGGAACCCATGCTCTTGACAGGCTACCGGCGGTTTTCTCAATCACTATATTATAATTTTGTTTTCTCAATCACTATATTATAATTTTTAATCATCTCTTCTCTTTCCGGGATCGAAAAACCGGGATCGAAGGAGATGAATACCTTTACAGATCCTTTGGTTAATAAAATATGATGTTGTTTTGCAAAATAATCGGGGTCCGGCGCAACCGCAAGTTCGTAAAGAACGGAGGTTAGCTTGTGTTCTCCCGGCGGGTTATGCGGCTGACTCAATTCTTTGGATACTGTATTTTCTCTGTTTTCGGAAACAGAAGTGGGTACATTAACATCATTCTCAGAGTGGTTTACACATCCGGCAAGCATCACATATAAAATGATTAAACAAAATCTTTTCATTATTCGATTACTGCCCAAGGCTTAACGTCTTTTTTATCCTTTTCTGTTGCGTTTTGTCATGGGTCGCTGCCGGAGCAGCACATAGGTTGCCCCTGCGCCGCCGTCACAGGATCTTGCGCTGGTAAAGGCGATAACCCACTTTCGCCAGGTCCCGCAGGTCAGCCATTGGATAACCCTGGTTTTTAAAATCGGCTGATCCGGCGAGGAAAGGCCGCGGCCGTGCACAATGAGAACGGCCTTTTTACCGGTGGTTATGGAATCCGTTAAAAATATTTCCAAAGCATCCCGGGCGTCTTCCACCCGGAGTCCGTGGAGATCGATATGGGCCTGTATGGAGAAATCTCCCCGGTGCAGTCGTTTGGTAATCTCGGGATGTACATTATATCCCCGGCCTTCAATATATTCCGAGGTATCGGCAACAACAAAGCCTTCTCCAAATTTGACATTTTAAGGAGGATTTGTTCACTACTATTTATGTTTCATAGGAGACAATTTTTTGCGATAATGGTGATCACTTTGTTATAACTCGGGAGCCCCTGTAGGAATCAAACAGGCAAAAACCAGGGTGTCTTCACTTGCATTTCTTATCTGGTGCTCTTCATTGCCGGGTATAAAAATAACATGGCCTTTGGTCACAGGGATCCATTCCCCTTGGGATAATACTTCACCGTCACCTGAATGAATGATTATCTCGTGCTCCCACTCATGTGAATGTTTTGGAGAATAGCCACCTTCGGACAATTCAAAAAATCTCATGCAAAAATTATGGGCTCCATCGGATTTGCCGATGACCAACCGTCCG
>JAFDHQ010000189.1 GCA_019308685.1 Deltaproteobacteria bacterium | reverse complement strand
GTTTTAGGTTTGTCGACCTTATGCTATCAGGAGGTTATTTTTTTACAAGGCGATAATAAATTTTTTCTGTGCCATGCTGGAGGGTATAACCTTTTGTTATTTTAATATATAACGCCCATGAAATTATGCGTTTCTATATCCAGATCATTAAGAGCTGTGAAGACCTGATCCCTGAGTCGTTTATGAAAATATCAAGTTCAAGTTTGGTGCGCTTCTAAGTCTCCGTGGATAATGGGATTGAAGATCCGCGTTCCTTTGAGCGTATATTGCTCAGGGCCATTGTATAAAACGTATCCTTTTGAACAGCGGTTACCGGTGATTTTTCTGAAGCGCTCGATACCTTTGAGAAAGTCGGGTGTAAAAGTTACTGCCGATTTGATTTCAACCGGAACCAGCTTTCTTCTCTCCTTGATTACCAGGTCAACCTCGTTGCCGTTTGTGTCCCTGTAAAAAAACAACTCCGGCCGCTTGCCATGATTCAGACCGGATTTGAGAATTTCAAGGACAAACAAGTTTTCATAGAGCCCTCCCCGCAGGGGATCGCGAGACACCTGGTCTGATGTTTCCATGCCCAACAGATAAGCGGCCAGGCCGACATCGCTGAAGTAGATCTTTGGTGATTTGAAAACGCGCTTCCGGATGTTTTCAAAAAAGGGAGGCAGTTCGAAAACGACGAAAGACGCTTTTAATACACCAATCCAATTTTTTATCGTCGTGGCGGAAACACCGACGTCGTTGCTGAGGGAAGTGTAGTTGATTAACTGCCCGATGCGGCCTGCCAATAACGTAAAAAATTGTTGGAACGACCTGAGATCTTTCAAGTTGATCAGGGCGCGAACATCCCTTTCTATGTATGTTTGCATATAGCCGTTGAAAAAACGGGTGGGCTTTAAACCCTTTTCATGAAGGCGCGGGTATGCGCCTTTGAGGATCAGCTCGAAGGGATCCCAGTTCTTTTTGTAATTTTTAAGTTCGGGCAGCGAAAGCGGCAACAGCGTCAACACGGCTGTTCTTCCGGCCAGGCTTTGACTGACAGACTGATGAAGTTCTGGCTGATGGCTTCCGGTGAGTATGAACATGCCTGTCTTTTTCCCCCGGTCCACTATTCCCTGAATATAGGAAAGCAGTTCCGGAAGGCGCTGGATTTCGTCCAAAACACCTCCTTCCGGAAGTTTTGCCAGAAATCCTCTCGGGTCTGTTTCCGCGGCCATGCGCACATCGGGGTCTTCCAGCGAATAATACAATTTGTCCGGGAATGTCATTTGCACCAGAGTGGTTTTACCGGACTGCCGTGGTCCGAATAGGATTACTACGGGATATTCGCCGGCGGCTTCGAGCAACTCTGTTGTTATATCTCTTTTAATCATGCCGAAACCCTATCGCAATTTTATGAAAATGTCAAGTTTAAGCTTGGATTTTCATAAAAGATGTTAATTTCAATTTATTGATTACAAAAGAGAATATCATAACTTTTTTTTCAACTTTGTCCATTTTGGCGTCACCATTGACACGGGTCGGACCAAGGCAACTACTTGAAATAATAAAATAATGATACAAACTGCTCTCTCTTTTATGCTTTAGAATGCTATTTTTGCCATGCAAATTGGGCTTTTAAGAAAGGGGCTGCGAAAGGCTTAGGGCGAATCGGCATTACCAATTTTTAATGGAACCAAGTTAGCGAACACACTTTTGCCTTTACCTCCAAGAAAAGAACAAAAACGTATTGTTGCCAAAGCAGATCGAATGATGACTATTTGCGATGAATTGGAAGCCAGCTTATCACAATCTCAAACAGATTGTGACAGGTTAATGGAAGCGACGGTTGCTGAGATTTTGGCGGCATAGCCGTAAAAATATGTCCATTTTCTTGTCAACCTAACCCACTCAGAACCCAATACTTAACCCCAAAAATAAAAATGAGAGTTCGCAAGAACTCCCTGATATTATATTAGAAGACTGGTCGGGGCGAGAGGATTTGAACCTCCGACTTCCTGCTCCCAAAGCAGGTAAGCCGCACAAGCAAATCATTCGATAACCTATTAATATTAAAGCATAATTCTTGTCAACCGGTTTTCTTTCATCTGTGTGCATAGTGTACATAATATACTGTTTTTGTTATACGCTGTGCATGGTGTTGTTTTGAATTGGTAGATTTTTGGTAGACAGAAATAATTCACTTAAATATGTAGGCAAAAAAATCTTAGAACCGTTGTTGCTTGAAAAGATCTGTTAATAATTCACTGAATGTAGCAAGTACAAACTGTTTGAACTGTTCCATGTTCAGGCCCTCGAAAGCAAAGGACGGGCGTTGCTCTGTCACCCACAATACTCCATCAGAACTTATTGTTTCAAAATAAAGACTAAGGTTTCCAATGAATGTTTTAAACCAGGCCGGGTATTTTCTGGAGAGCCTGGTAAAATCATCCATAATGGCCGGCACTATTTGGCTGCACCCGGTGATGATGTCAAAAATATAGTAAAGATCTTTGGCCTTTTTTTCAGGGTCTTTTCGGCGCCTGAAGACCAGTCCCTTATGAAATATATATGCAGCAGGAGTTGGTACTTTGACAATTAAGGGAGATGGATGGCCTACTGATACTGAATCATCAACCGTTACTTCAGTTACATTGTCAATTACAATGGATATGAATCTGAGAGCTTCTGCATGGAGGCCCTTTTGAACCTCCAAAACAATGTCGGTATTTGATCCCGTTTGGTCAGCCAAAAATTCTATTTCGACGTCCATATTGTCAATGTTGCCCTCGTAATGAATAATAGGAGGAATATCTCTGCTTTTGAATACGGCTTCAAAACCTGCCTCCACCAATACCTGATCGACCGTTTTATTGCCGATTACCGGGACGTTTAAAGGTACCATAAAATCGATGTCACGTGTACGGATTGTTTCATGACCTTTGTTTCCCAATAAGTATCGGTGATAAATGAATGGCGCCCAGCCCCCACCGATTACTATCACCGGCAGGTAATCTTTGAGTATCCAGAGCGTCTTGTGAAATCCGGAAACTAAAAGGTCGTTCATTTTGAATTTGCCTTTGCAAATAAACGCTTAAGTTTTTTATCTAGCAGATGCTCAGCCTGTTCCAGTCCACGAATCGGATATCCATAAAGATCCAGATAAAGCTGAATATCCGAAACAACACGAAGCTCTTCTATGATTCGGCTGTCATACAAGACGGAATGCTTGTAATAGGGAAGCATCAAAATAAGATTTGCCCCTTGTTCGGCACTTCGAAGGTTCAGCCGTTTTTCAAAATATTCCAGAGCCTTTTCATTGCTGACGTACATATGAACCTCTTGATAGGCGGCATATGGAGCAACCAGATTGCCACCAGCTTGAACACTAAGGGCATAATCAACACTGGCAGGTATTTTTAAACTACGAAGCTTCTCTAAAACATCAATCGAACTTGTTGCCATTAAAAAATAGCTGAATTTTTTGTTTTTATTAAAGTTATAATTTCTAACCCAATCATCAAGAATACCTTCCGGATCTCGAAGTTTTATTTTGGAATTAATCCGTGTAATATAATTTCGTTTTTCAAGCTCTCTTGCCATACGTGAAACAAAACCAGGATCCAAATGAACCCTTTGGGCCAATTCCCTAACACCCCATAGATGCCCTCCATCTTTAAGGATAGACCGAAGGATGAGGCTGGCTTTATCTGAAAATGGACCCCTACCTTTTCTTTCTTCTGGAAATTTATTTGGGAAACCGGTTCTTTCCACGTAGAGTCTCTTAAATTTGATGAACACATTTCCGGAAAGATCAATGAAACAAATACCTTCATCCCGGCATATGTTCTGCCGCTGGTGACTCAAATAAGGAGCAGCCAAAACCGGCACTGCATGATCAGCCTCGCTTGTTAACTCCTTGAGTCTGGAAATCTTGTTTTTTAATACAGGAAGGCTGCTTTGAGCCACAATCTCAATTATCATCTGAAAACGCAAATCACCATACCGAGCTTGAGCAATAAGATCTGGGGAATCGGCCTTATTTGAAATCGAGCTTGGTACAATATTGATTTCCAGATCTTCTAAGGATAGAAACCCTTTCAAGGATCTTTCCAGCTCTTTTTTTAATTTTTGTTCGAAATTCATGTTGTCAACTTTTTAAATGTTGTCCATTTGGACAACAATATAGATATAAACAACAAACAAGTCAAGAAATTAATCCGAATTAAGTTAGTATTTTTAATAATCTGACCACTGGAAAGGAATAAATTAAAAGTAATAAAAATACAATTTGACTAAAAACAGCGACTTGACTTTAATTTCAAGCTTGCCCGTTTAGTCAAGTCCACAAGGATACAACGAATAAAAACAACATAGAGAGGTGACCGGTGACAACAATTGATCGGCAAGAACTCCATAAAAAGGTTAGAGAAGACAGTAAAATCGTCCTATGAAGAATATGGTAGGTATTTGGTAGATAGAACGCAAAAACACCGATTTTTGGCGAAATCGGCGCAACGCAAGTTATTGATTTTGTTGGTCGGGGCGCCCAGATTTGAACTGGGGAGACTTCCTGCTCCCAAAGCAGGCGCGCTGCCAGGCTGCGCCACGCCCCGATGACTCACGATTTTTAGCATGCTTTTAATAAGCATGCAAGTACATAAAAACGATTAGCGAACTTTTTCAAAAAAATCGTCTATGCCGTTTCGAATGCCCTGGACAATATTAGATAACACGCGGATATCTTGTAATGATTTTTCTTCAGCGGGATTGGTAATATATCCGATTTCCAGACACACTGCGGGCATATCCGCCCCTTCCAGAACCATGAGCGGCGCACCCAGAATTTCACTTTTTTTGAATATTTTTTGCTCGTTGATCCGATTTAGCAACGATTTGGCAAGGATTTTGCTTGTTGTTTGATGTGCGTTTTGAATATTGGACCAGGCAGACAGGCTGTTAATTCTTTTAAACGGTTTGGATGGATCGGTGTCGGGTGTTAACGCCGGTTCCGCAGTTTTTTTGAAAAAATATAGGGTTATGCCGCATGGTTGATGAAGAAAGCTTCCGCCGGCATGAATGCTGATGAAAAGGTCTGCCTTTACATGGTTGGCCGTGGAGGTTCGGGAAGAGATGTTTAGAAAATAGTCATCGGTTCTTGTAAGAATGACTCGGTAAGTATTCTCTAATTCTGTTGCTACCATTCTGGCGAGGTCCAAAGTTACATTTTTTTCAAATGTTCCTTCCGGACCCAAGGCCCCTTTATCATGTCCGCCATGGCCCGGATCTATCACAATGGTTTTTTTTTGCTTTGCAAGGATCGGTTGTTCGGGGTTTGCTTGTAATATTCCCGGATATGTAAGAATGATCCCTAAAAAAATTAAAACGCAAAGAGGTTTTTTAAAAAATGAATTATAACATGCTGACATAGAAAACACTTTTGTTACTTTACTTGACACGAATTGGTTTTGACATTATAATTTTAGCTTGTTTTTGTTGAAATTTAATATATTTAAATATATTGTCAAGTTATTGTTTCCAGATCTTCAACCCGTTCTTTTCTGAATGAAAAAACGGGGTCGTCGCAACATTTGAGACCCCCGGCAGGCAGACACAATATTCTATTAATTAGCGAGAGTGGCGGAACTGGTAGACGCACTGGACTTAGGATCCAGCTCTGGAAACAGAATGGGAGTTCAAGTCTCCCCTCTCGCACCACTTTTTAATCCACGTAAACCGCTTAGAAAGGAATTTTATGAAAGTTACGGTAGAAAATGTGAGCAGCGTTAAAAAGATAATGCATGTTGAAATTCCGGAAGAAAAAGTTGTCCAAGAATTGAACGATGCTTACAAACAACTCAAAAACACAGCTAAAATAAAAGGGTTTCGCAAGGGCAAGGCACCGCGTTCGGTTTTGGAACGGATGTTTAAAAAAGATGTCCACAATGATGTATCCTCCAAACTCATTCAGGATTCTTTTATCCCGGCGCTCGAAGATGCCGATCTCGATATTGTGGGAAAACCGGAAATTGATCCGCCCGGGCTGGATAAAAAGGGGCCGTATAAGTATTCGGCTACCGTGGAGATAAAGCCCGAAATTGAGGATATCGATTACAAAAACTTAACCCTGAAAAAGAGTCTGTACCATGTTACGGATGAAGAAATGGATGCTCAGCTTAAAATGCTCCAGAAAAATCTGGCAAAACAAAATCCCATATCAGAAGATCGAGGGGTCCGGGAAAACGATTTTGTTCTGATCGATTATCAAGGATTTAAAAATGGCAAACCCTTTGCCGAGACCCAAAAAACGGAAAACTTTGCCATGAAAATTGGCGAGGGCAAAATTTTAAAGGAATTTGACGAGCAGTTAATGGGAATGAAATCAGGTGATAACCGGGACATCAAGGTAAAATTTCCGGAAGATTATCAGAACGGCAATCTGGCCAAGCAGGAAATTACGTTTCAGGTAATGCTGCATGAAATCAGGGAAGAGGTGCTTCCGGAGATTGATGACGAGTTTGCCAAAAATTTTGGGAAGTATGAAACATTATCGGACCTGAAAGATGCCATAACCCAGAACTTGGATCAGGGCTACGCCAAAAGAGCGGAGCAGGAAATAAACGAGCAAATTTTTCAGAGCCTGATCCAAAAGACCGAATTCGAGTTGCCGGATTCAATGGTCGAATATGAGCTGGAACGGATTATCGAAGAGGTTGAAAGGACGTTATCCTATCATAACAAGTCTTTGGAAGATCAGGGGCTTTCCAGAGAAGTTCTTTTGGAAAGGCATCGTGAACTGGCAGAAAAGAAAGTCAGAAGACATCTGATTTTAGATAAGATTGTCGAGCAGGAAAATATGACCCTTTCGGATGAAGAATTAGAAAATAGTTTTGAAGAGATGGCCAAAGGTTTTAATCAGCCGGTTGAAGAAATAAAAAAGTATTATAGTCAGAATGAGGATAATCTAGAAATTTTTAAACAGACCCTACTTGAAAAACAGGCTTTAGAACTTATTATTAAAAAAAGTACCATCGAAGAGGTAGAACCCAGCTTAGAGCAACAAACCGAAATTTAAATTCAATGATTTCAGATGATTAAATCGTTGCGATTTGAAAATACAAAGTGATAAAGGAGACGATTTGTGCCATTAATACCCATGGTCATAGAGCAAAGCAGCAGAGGTGAACGTGCCTATGACATATACTCGAGACTTCTCAAAGACAGAATAATTTTTCTTGGAACTGCAATGAATGATGAGGTTGCAAATCTTTTGATCGCGCAACTTTTGTTCCTGGAATCCGAAGATCCTGACAAGGACATCAATTTTTACATCAATTCCCCCGGCGGATTGGTGACCGCCGGTTTGGCGGTATATGATACCATGCAGTACATTAAACCGGATATTGCCACCGTATGTATCGGACAGGCAGCCAGTATGGGAGCGCTTTTACTGACGGCCGGTACCAAAGGTAAACGCTATACCCTTCCAAATGCACGGATTTTGATCCATCAACCCATGGGAGGATTTCAGGGGCAAGCATCAGATATAGAAATACAAGCCAAAGAGATCCTTCGCATGAAGGAGACCCTGAATCAAATCCTGGTCGTTCATACCGGAAAAAGTTTAAAGCATATACAGTCTGATACGGACCGTGATTTTTTCATGACCGGTATAGAGGCTAAAGAATACGGAATCGTTGATCACGTTATCGTGAACAGAGACGATCTTGATAAAATAGAAAGAGACGATCTTGATAAAATAGAAAAGGTGGAGGATTAAAATGGCAAAAAAAGGGGACGTGAACGATAATCTATTTTGCTCGTTTTGCGGAAAAAACCAGAAAGAGGTGCAAAAGCTGATTGCCGGTCCCGCGGTATATATTTGTGATGAATGCATACAACTATGCAGTGAAATCATTGAAGAGGAAAGAGAAAAAGAGATAGACGGCATGGAGCAGCTCCTTATACCAAAAGAGATAAAGGCAATGCTCGATGGTTACGTGATTGAACAGGATCAGGCCAAAAAGATTCTTGCGGTTGCTGTTTATAATCATTACAAGCGTCTGGATTCTTCGATCAGAACAAATGAGGTTGAAATTCAGAAAAGCAATATCCTTCTTATCGGGCCCACCGGCTGTGGAAAGACATTGCTGGCGCAGACCCTTGCACGATTTCTAAATGTTCCGTTTACCATTGCCGATGCGACTAGCCTGACCGAGGCCGGCTATGTGGGTGAAGATGTAGAGAATATCATCCTTTCCCTGCTTCAGAACGCGGATTACGATGTGGAAAAAGCCCGGCGGGGTATTGTTTACATTGATGAAATTGACAAGATTGCACGCAAATCCGATAACCCGTCCATTACCCGCGATGTTTCCGGAGAGGGAGTTCAGCAGGCATTATTGAAGATTATAGAAGGGACCACCGCCAGTGTACCGCCCAAAGGGGGACGAAAACATCCGCAGCAGGATTTTGTCAAGGTGGACACCTCTAACATACTTTTTATTTGTGGGGGAACCTTTACCGGGCTCGAGCAGATTATTCAGCGGCGTTTGGGCTCCAAAATCATGGGCTTTGGCGCTAAAATCCAAAAAGAGGAAGAAAAAAGTATCGGTGAAATTCTGAAGATGGTTCAACCCGAGGATCTGATCAAATACGGTTTGATTCCTGAATTTCTGGGTCGCCTGCCGGTTATTGCAACCCTTTCCGAATTGAATGAGCTTGCTTTGACCAGAATACTCAAAGAGCCGAAAAATGCGCTTATAAAACAGTTTTCAAAACTCATGGAAATGGAAGGTGTGAACTTAAGATTTACGGATAGCGCCCTTTCAGCCATTGCCAAAGAGGCGTTGAAAAGAAAATCCGGCGCCAGAGGACTTCGCGCCATTATAGAAAGCTCCATGATAGATATTATGTATGAAATTCCTTCTATGGAGAATGTAAAGGAATGTGTCATCGGAGAAGATACGGTGATCAACAAAGAGGACCCCATTCT
>JAFDHQ010000188.1 GCA_019308685.1 Deltaproteobacteria bacterium | reverse complement strand
GGTCGATTTGACCCCCTAAATTTGTAGGCACTACACCATTTTTACAAAATCCTTTAACAGAATGATATTATTGACAATAGTCTTTTTCATGAACCTACCACTGTCGAAAGCAAGATAATAATATTTTAATTATGTCAAAAAAACTATATCAGCTTCGTAAAGGATAAATTATCCGTTGTGCTTATGCAAGTAAGAACAAAAACAATAAAAAAACACGAGATAATATTGCATGGTTTCATTTGGCCAATTGATTCGATTTGTTAAAAAAAACTCCGTTTAATACGGCATCCAGCGCCATCTTCAACACTACAGGCATATCATCCATAGAAACAAGTTCTTTCATCTGATCAATTTTTTTTCCTGCGATATCCTCTGCCATCAAATGACACCACAAGTGGTAGGTAGATAGATCTTTAACCAATCCTTTTTCATAATTATCGCTGATTACCAAAGCAGATTCAATAAAACTTGCATAACGATTATCAAGCAATAGTTTTTCAACTGCGCCGGCTAAATCGCTTTTTTCCTGAATACAATCACACGGCAGGCCGGATATCAAACTGTATATGCTGATCTGTCGTTCCTGAAGGCGCCGGAAAATATTGCGGGAAGCGATAATTTTGTTTTGTTTGCAAATGGCTTTTCGAACACCCTGGTATACCGCTTTTGCAATGAGCTCTCCCAACTTTGAGTGGCCGCCGGCATTATCGATTTCAATACCGGTTCCCCGGACAACGATAATATTATCCGTTCCGGTTCCCGTGGCTTGATGCAATGAAGAAGAATAACTGCTTCTGATATCCAAATCCATTAACGCTGCGATCTTAGCCTCTGTGGCACTGATAACAGCCCGGGCCATCGCCCTTGAGGTAAGTTTCATGTTGGGCAACAGGATGATATTAATTGTTCCGGGCTCATAAAACCTCCCTTGATCCTTTGACATTCTGATCGCATTTGACGTCACACCGGCCGTCACTAAAGCAGTTATCTCCATGTTTTTAAATTTTTCACGCGTGATGACCAGGTTGTCCATGTCCACACCGGTAAAAAGAAAACTGGCTGTGTCCTCTGATTTGTTTATCACCTGATATACCCGTTTTCTTAAACTACCTAAGTCGGATTTGTGGCCGATTGCCCAACAGGGTGGAGAGGAGTAATGATTACCCACAGATTCTATGCCGTTACGCTCTCCTTCAAGAGTGGAGACTAAAGACATGGGTTTTTTAAAATCAATAATTAGCGTCTTGTTTAAAAAATCATGGATGTGACTGTAGGAAATGCGCGTATCTTTGATATAGCCAAGATCAAGATCAAGACCGCGGGATTTGAATACCTTTTCTTCTAAAACTTGATTTACTTTTTTCGAAAACTCTTCCGTGTAAATTCTTGCTGCGAGCCAGGAGACAAAATAGCCGGTATGGGTGGCGGCCCTGCAGGTAAGGTCACAGGGGAAGTAATATATCTTCTTATTTTTTACCGCATCCACATCTTTCCAACCCGGTCGATTAAAAAATTTTTGGCGGTTTCCCTGTCACCACCACAAGCATATATCACTTGAGGGTTAAACCTTACCCATTCCTCTTTGGTCATAACGACAATATGTCCCTTTTTACCGAGTACGGGCGGGATACCGCCCGCAGCCCTGATCATTTCGTTTTGAAAAGAATCATCTCCGGGCGTCATGACCGGGTCGCGCCCCATGAGTCGCAACACTCTTTTCCTTTTTGAATCGGGAATTCTGTCAACTTTCTCGCAATCCGAAGTTGTATTTTTATCTCATCAATTAACCTGGCAGCTTGTTTTTCTTTATTAAAGATACTTCCCAGCAGAGTGATATTTTTATAACTGTCAGATATGGAATCTGTTTCAAGGTTAATGAGTTTACATTTTCCATGGCCGAATTTCTTCATCACCTTTTTATGCAGTCTGGAAATAAAGATAATACCTGGCTGTACTGCCTCAATAACACTGATAGAAGGTGAGAAAAATCCGCCGATTATCTTTTTGGAGCCTGGTTCACCGGGATAATTGTCATGATATGTGACGGCCTTGACAGCATTACCGCCACCGATCTTGAATATTATTTCAGTGATGGAAGGTACAAGTGATACAACTCTTTCCGGTCTTTTATCGATTGTAATACTTTTTCCGCTGGAATCAACAAATGTTACAGGATAGGAAAGGGTAGGGGACGTTACCCAGAGGGTGATAAATAAAATTATAAGCAGTAATCTGAACGATTTGATTGTGAATATTTTTTTCATTTTAACTACCTTCCTATTCCGGCACATAAACCATGGTTCCATCTTCCAGTCTGTAAGCAATTCCCAGGCGTTCTCCACGGCCCTGCACCTTTTTCTTAGTAACCTTTATCGCTTTGATCTTTTTCCCTTTCTTTGTAATTATCTCAAGCTCAGCATTTTCACTTTTTTTCAAAATGGTTATTTCCGATTTTTCACTGAAAAGATCTTGCAGATGGTAAGCTGTAAACAGGGTGACAATAAGCCCCACGATAAAGACAAGTCCGATGTCAAAAAGATTGGCAACCCCTGTCATGGGGTCATTATCACTGAAAGCCTGAGCTTCAAACCCTTTATTGCGAATACTGCTTCTTCTTTTAAAATATTTCATGCAAAAAAACTCCTTTTCACAATTACTCAATTGCTGACGAATTCGTAAAAAGGCCCAAAACCGTCATGCCGGACTTGATCCGGAATCCAGAAGTAATTGAATTTACTGGATTCCGGCTTTCGCCGGAATGACGACAAAAGCGAATTCCTGACTTTTTACGAGTTCATTAACTATTCAAGCAATTTATCGGTTAAAAGCTCTGTTGCCAGCTCCATATTTTTTATATCTTCTTCCACCCATCTTCTTTTCACTGTATAGAAAAAAAATGAAATTATCCCCAGGGTAAGGCCAACTACCGTTGTCGTAAATGCTATTACAAGGTCTGAAGAAAGCTTGGTCATATCTCCCTGTCCAAGGGCTGCCAGACCGGTTCCCATGGGGATGAGTGTTCCAATAAGACCCAGGCCAGGGGCAATCCTGACAAGCATCCTCAACCGATCCATAGATTTCCATATCTTTAATATGTTTTCCTGTATCAAGTTTTCGATTTCAGTTTCGGATGTTTGATTACTTCTGGCAATAACTGTTTTAAGATTATTAATATAATTATTGACCCTGTGCGACAAAACACTGATGTCTTTTTGTTCTTTTATAATACCCGGAAGATCTTCAGAAGCATAATTCTTTAGCCTGACTCTTTCGAGCCACTCGGCAAAAAAGCTGCCGGAATAAATCAGTATCAGTAATGTCAGCACAACAAGGAGAAACAATACAGGATAAAGGAGAGAAGAAGCGATAAGATAAATAAATGTCTTTAAAAGTGCACCGATTTCCAATTTTAGTTCCTCCTTACTTTTCTTTTCATTAAATAGAAACCAAATAAAATAGAGCTTATAATAATTAATAGATATAAAATAATTTGATCAGTATTTATTATATTTATTTCGCCTTTGTAGGCCGCAAGTCTATAAATTTTGTCGAGATCTGAAAATTGTGGCATAAGGATAACGGAAAGAAGAAAATAGACTGCAATCATCAGCATGGTAAATCCAAGAATTGACTCCGGCGTTGAGTCAGATAGGACTTTCCAAAAACTCATTACGACCATAGTGGCAATGTTAATGACAATAAATACGGCATAAGCGCATAAAACAGCCAAATTGCCGAAATCAGGAAAAAAGGCAAAAAGAAAACCTGCGCTGAAAAAAATGACCATAATGCAAACAGGGCAGGGTATGACCATGGAAAGCCATGCATGGGTTATGCGTTTTTCGCTCTTTTGTCTTTTGACAAGAATAATTCCCCAGATAAGAAGCAAACAAGCCATTAGCATATGTATGAACATGCCTGACTTTAAAAAAGTCTGGATAGCTTCAAAGTGGCCAGTTATATCTATTTTTTGTAAAATTAAAGATGAGAGCATAAAAATAAAAAGATAAACAGCACTGTAAACAGAAAAAAATAAAACTTTTAATTTTCTTTTCAGCGAAAGTAAATAGTAGAGGCCTACACCACTTTTTAAAGCAAAGATGCCTATAGTAAAGGTTAAACCGATAAACAGGCTCTTTAGTTCCATGATGTCATATGAATAAAGCAAAAGAAGTGTAAAAAGTGAGCTGGGGAGCTATCAAGGAAAATATGCTTCCCAGCCGTGTATACTAATAATCATACCTCATACCAATAAAGAAACTTCTTCCCGGCATGGGATATCCTTTTACGTATTCGTACTCCTTGTCCAGGAGGTTTTGAATTTCGCCTCGCAAGGTCAACCCTCCGTACTTATTAAAGTCGAGAATCTTTTTGCTGATCGTAAAATTGGCTACAGTAAAGCCCCCTTTTTTAATCACATTAACAGTCGGCCAGACATAATTCTCCCAATCTTCAACCTTTTGCTCTCCGGTATATGCAAAGTTGAGATTGGCGGAAAGACCTCTGGAATCGGAGAATGTTATACCGTAGGACAAATTTAGATCTGATATATAATTAAGGTCTTCATGTGTTTCCTCGTCTTCATATTCTGTAAGATAGACAAAACTGGCATATGGTTTTATCTCATAGTCCCAGCCAAAAAACGCTCCTATATCAAAAGAAAACTCTCCTTCCACACCCTCGATGGTGGCGTCACTGATATTTTCCCACGTGCTTATGCCACCCGGTTTTGCAACTTGCTCTATCTTATCCTCAAAATCGGTATAAAAATAGGTAAGGGAAGAATTGAAGGAGCCGTAAGAAAAGTCTATTCCCCCTTCGTAGGTTTTGCTTTCCTCGGGGTCCAAATTGGGGTTGCCCAGGTAATGCGTCCCCCAGACAACATAGTCCGCTGCCATCTGATCGGCAGAAGGAATCATAAATGCTTCACCATAGTTGGCCCTCAGCTTCAGATAATCCGTGATGAGATAGGCCACGCCAAACCGGGGAGACAGGTTATCATCATCTTCGGTCCTTCCGGCAGGCTCTTTGACTTCCACATCGTAATCGTCATATCTCAGACCGCCTGAGACAATAAACTTCTGATCAAAAAGCCTGGTTTTGGCCAACAAAAAATATGAAGGATTATCATATTCGGTTTTTTTAGGATCCCAGCTGGTCTCAACTTCGTAATTCACCCAATCAAAACCCGCAGTCACAAGAAAAATATCCGAGTTAAATGACGCCTGTGCCTGGGCGCCTTCCTGGTCTGTTTTTCTTTCCGAAGGAATACCATCGTCCCAGAAATCAGGGTTGCTTGTGACAGGATCAAACCATTTGTCCTCATCTTCACCGTCAAAATACCTGACCATCCAGGAAAACGGGCCATTCGGAGTTCCGCCTTCATAGACAAAGTCAATGGAGTCGTTTTTCTTATCGGTATAGTCATCTAAATCGTTCAGGCTCATATAGCCCGGGTTGCCTGCCTTATCTGCATCAAAATCAGTATATATGATGCCGATACGATTTCCGGGAAAGAACTCAAAACCGACATTCAGGCTGCAGTTTGATATTTCATCAATGCCGGTGTTTTGAAATTTGTTACCATCCGCATCGTCGTAGTCATCCATTGATTCCCTCGTGAAACTGCCGGAGAAATCAAACCTCTTGAACTTCCCCGAAAATCCAGCGCTCCATTCTTCATGGTCAAAGCTTCCTAAAATCCCTTCAACAAATACGGTCGGTTTATCCTTTCCCTGTTTTGTAATCACGTTCACGATTCCACCCATTGCGGCAGAGCCGTATTGGACGGATGCAGGTCCTCTTATTATTTCTATCCTTTCTATGTTTTTGGTCATTAGCTTTGCCACATTGCCTGTGGCAGCACGGCGTCCGTTAAGCAAAATCAGGACATGGCCTTTCAGGTCATTTCCGTGAGTCTCAGTCCTGAAGCCACGAATACCTACAGATATCAAGTTGCCCGGATATTTATGAATATGTCCGATACCTTTTTCGGCCAACAAATCTCCGAGATCCCTGGCAGACGAGTTGCTGATCTCTTCTTCATCAATAATCGTTACGTTGGATGTAATCTCTTTTTTCTTTTCTTCAACCCGGCCTGCCGTAACCACTACTTCTTCCATGGTTGATACCATCTTTTTGTCTTTTTGTGCATCTTCCGCCTGACTCAATCCCGGAACAAATAAAGCCATGCAAACTGCCAAA
>JAFDHQ010000187.1 GCA_019308685.1 Deltaproteobacteria bacterium | reverse complement strand
TGGGTGGGTGCGGATCATAAATTTCTTGGACTCCAGTTCCAACTAGGAAGCACACACCATGGCTGGGCTGAACTGAGCGTGGAATATATTAACGAGGAATTTACGGCCACCTTGTACGGTTATGCATATAATGATGAGGATGGCGGTCCCATTAAAGCCGGCCAGGTGCCCATCCCCAGTTCCTTGCTGCTTTTAGGGAGCGGCGCCGGCGCGGTAGCGGCCTTTAGACGACGCCGGAAAAAAGCCTGATAACATCAATGAATAAAGGATCGAGCAAGCGCGTTCTGCTTCTGGGCTGGGACGGCGCGGATTGGAAGATCATATACCAGCTGCTCGATGCCGGCCAAATGCCCGCCCTGGAAAAGTTCATCAACCAGGGGGTCATGGGGAATATCGCCACCCTCCAACCTTCCCTCTCCCCGATTCTCTGGACCACCATTGCCACCGGTAAACGTGCCGACAGGCACGGTATTTTAGGGTTTGTGGAGCCGAATGCCGCCGGTTCCGGCGTGCAGCCGGTATCCAGCCAATCACTTGCCTGCCAGCCCTTATGGAACATCATCAGCCGCCACGGGAAAAAAAGTGCTGTGGTGAACTGGTTTGCATCCCACCCCGCCGACATCATCGACGGCATCGTTGTCAGCGATTTTTTCCGCCAGGCCCGGGGAAAAAGCTTTGATCATTGGCCCATGCCCCCCAGAACCGTTTCCCCGGTATCATTAGAAAAAGTCATGAAAGACTTGCGGGTACATCCTGCGGACATCGATCCCTCCCAGGTACTTTTCTTTATTCCCGATGCTGCCAACATCGATCAAACAAAGGACAAGAAACCGGCAATACTGGCACGATTGCTGGCCCAGTGCGCCACCGTGCATGCGGCCGGCACCCATATTGCCGAGCACGAAAAATGGGACCTGCTGGCCGTGTATTACGATACCATTGACCGGATCTGCCATCATTTCATGGGATACCGGGCGCCAAAGATGGCGCATATTTCCGATCAAGACGTCGAGATGTTTGGCAGTATTGTGGACAACTGCTATCGCTTTTTTGACGTAATGCTGGCAAGGTACATGCAGATCGTGGGGGAAGAAACCACGATTGTCCTGGTATCCGATCACGGATTTCACAGCGATCACTTACGGCCCGTGGGAGCTGAACATAGCGGGTTTAAAAACCCGGTGTACTGGCATAGGGAATATGGTATTTTTGCTGCCAAGGGACCGGGGATCAAACAAGATGATCTGGTTTTTGGGTCTTCCCTTTTAGATGTCGGACCCACGGTTCTCCACTTAATGGGCCTTCCCGTCGCAAGGGACATGCCGGGCAAAGTTCTGACCCGAATTTTTGAACATCCGCGCCAACCCGAATATATTGACACCTACGAAACTCAAACCCGGCCGGTCTCAGCCCCTTCCGAGAGAGCCTTTGATGATCCGGAATCTGTCCAGGAAGCCCTCCGGCAACTGGCGGATTTAGGATATATCGAGCCGGTTTCCCAAGACGCGGCTCAAGCCATAGAAAAAGTCACTACTTCCAATATGTCCACCCTCGCAGAAGTCCATTTTCAGGCGGGTAAATTTAAAAAAGCCGCTGAAATGCTGGAACAGCTGCTTCGTAAAGACACAAATCAAAATGCATTAAAGCTTAAACTGGCCCAATGTCATTTACAAATGGGCAAAATTGATGCGTGCCGTCACATGGTGGATGAGATTCTGGCCGACACTCCGGAATCCCCCCAGGCCCACTTCATGTACGGAGCGACTCTTTTTTCCGAGGAAAAATACGATGCGGCTCTGGATCATTTTAATAAAGCTGAGGAAACCGGTCCGGGTTTACCCAATCTGCACAACAAAATGGCAACCGTGTACCTGAGACAAAAGCGCTGGAAAGATGCTGAACGTGTTTTCCGGAAAGCCCTGGACATCGACGGCGACAGTGCCGATGCTTACCGCGGATTAGGCACGGCTCTCTATTTTCAGGAACAGTATGAATCGGCCGTGGAGAACTTGCTGCGATCTATCGGTTTGATGTATTATCAACCCTCGGCCCACCTTCAATTGGGTTATGCGTTGATAAAGCTGGGCCATATTGATGATGCCATAGAAGTCTTTCAGCGGCTCCTTGAGCTTGCGCCGGACATGGCCGCAGCGCATAAGGCACTGTCCGGTGTTTATCGTGCAAAAGGCGAGGTCGGCCAATCCGCTCTGCATACGGTTAAAGCCAAAGGCATCCAGGATAAACGCCGAAAAATGACAAAACCCGATAAACCTGACACGGCTGTTCAAGACCAGGCAGTCATTACAGTAGTCACCGGATTGCCTCGTTCCGGAACGTCGTTGATGTTGCAGATGCTCGAAGCCGGCGGCATGGAGGTTCTCACAGACCATATCCGAAAAGCCGATGAGGACAATCCAAAGGGGTATTACGAGTTTGAAAAGGTAAAAGCCATCAAGCGGGACGTAACCTGGCTGGATCACGTTCAAGGCAGGGCTGTAAAAATCATTTATTCGCTTTTGTATGATCTTCCGGCAAGCAAACAATACAACGTCCTGTTTATGGAGCGACACATGGATGAGGTCCTTGCATCTCAGGAAAAAATGTTAAAAAGGTCCGGGAAACAAACAGATCAAAGGAAAAGTGAGAAATTGAAAAAGGTTTTTGAAACACAAACCCGAAAACTAAAATCCTGGCTAAGTAACCAGAAATCTTTTCGAATCATGAACGTCAGCTACAACCAAATCATTGAAACACCGGTTGAATCATGCACAATGATCAACAAATTTTTAGAAGACACCCTGAATATCGAAAAGATGGCTGCTGTCGTCGACAAGAGTCTATACAGGCAAAGAAGATAAATAACCGTTCAGGGTTGAGAGGTTCGTAGTTCAGAACGCTGAATTTGATCTTCTCACTTTCTAATCTTCTGATCTTCCAATTCTCTCTCCCCTTGCCCTTTCCCGGAAAAACCTTTCCTGTTGACATATTGTCATAACTTGTTTATATTTTTATTTTTTTAGTAAACAGGATTTAAAAGATTTTTTATTAATCTGGTTAATCCGGTTAATCAAGTTAAATAGGACGCCCCAGTACCATCTGCCGGAGCTACCCCGGTTAAATAAAAGCAAAATCGGATTTAACTGGGCAGGCGGGGCAAGCAGATTTTCGTAGATATACACAGATAATATTGTTATTTTGCAATTTAAGAATCTTGATAATCTGTGTTCGTCTGTGTCCAAAAAAGGAAATTTCTATACTATCCGGTTGATCTTGTTAGAAACTTAAAACCTGTAGTAACTTTAGGCACTTTAGATCACTTGTAACTTTAGGCACTTTTATATCATGTACGAAAACTTTTACGGCCTCAAAGAAAAGCCTTTTCAAATTGTTCCCAATCCGAGCTATCTCTACTTGAGTTCCGTGCACGAAAGCGCCGTCACCTACCTGGAATACGGACTCATGGAAAATGTAGGGTTTATCCTTCTCACCGGCGAGGTGGGCACCGGCAAAACCACCCTGGTCCGACACATTATGGATCAGTTCGAGTCAGAAAAGGACATCGCCGTCATCTTCAATACCAACGTCTCCGCGGATGAATTGATCTGCCTGATCCTCCAGTCCTGTGAACTGGAACCGGAACCGGGAAGCAAAACCAAAAATATTGATACCTTTTATCAATTTCTCATCGAAAAATATGCTCAAGACCGACCGGTTCTTCTGATCATCGACGAGGCACAGAACCTGTCCAACGCAGCCCTTGAAGAAGTCCGGATGCTCTCCAACCTGCAAAGCGACGATCAAAGCCTGATCCAGATCATGCTGGTGGGCCAGCCCGAACTCAAGGATCGTCTTTTAAAACCCGGCCACGGCGCTTTTGCCCAGCGGATTGCCGTCAACTTCTTTCTCTCCGGACTGACCGAAAAAGAAACAGAATCTTACATTTTCCATCGCCTGAAAAAAGCCGGCGGAAACCCGGACATTTTCAGCCCGGAAGCCATTGAAATGATCTTTCAGGCATCCAAAGGCATCCCCAGAACCATTAATCTCCTCTGCGATGCTGCCCTGGTGTATGGTTTTGGATATGAATTTGAAACCATCGACGCCCCTGTGATCGAACAGGTGATTAAGGATAAGGGCGGCATGGGATTAAGCACGGAGAATAAAAATGGGCCTTTTTCATTTTATGATGAAGATGGCGCCACTGGAGTCAACGGGGATCGATTACAAAAATTGGAAGATGCTGTTGTTCTCATGAAACGCCAGGTGGATTATGTAGCAACGCAAATGGAAAAATTGGAGGAGAAAGTAAAAGGATTCCAAGAAAACCTTGACGGCACCCTGAAAGACCTTCTTGTTAAAGAACGGAATCGAAATAATAAATTACTGGTGTCCTACTCGAAGCTTAAAGAAAAATATGACAACCTGATGAAGCTGTGGAAGGGGAAAAAGGAAACGT
>JAFDHQ010000186.1 GCA_019308685.1 Deltaproteobacteria bacterium | reverse complement strand
TAATTTTCAAACCGGCCGCTTTGACAGTGCCGCCAATATCAGCGGCGAAACTCAGTCGGAGATCATGAAGTCCCGAGGCGGTACGGTTGGAAAAGGCTGCCATAAAGGCTGCGTCATTCGATGTTCGGGAATATACAATGATAAAGACGGCAACTACCTGACCAAACGTACGGAATATGAGACGGTTTGGGCTCACGGCGCCAACTGCGGCATTGATGATATGGATGTGGTTGCCATTCTGGATCGTCTGGACGATGATTACGGTCTGGATACCATCGAAATGGGAGTCACCATCGGTGTGGCCATGGCGGCCGGACTGGCTAAGTTCGGTGATGGTGAAGCGGCCATTAACCTTTTAAAGGAAGTCGGCAAAGGCACGCCACTGGGGCGTATTCTCGGAAACGGGGCTGCCATCACCGGCAGGGTTTTTGGTGTTGAACGGGTTCCCGTGGTCAAGGGCCAGGCTTTACCGGCCTACGATCCCCGCTCGGTCCAGGGTATTGGGGTCACCTACGCCACCAGCACCATGGGCGCCGACCGTGGGCGGCACCGTGGATCCTCTGAAACCTGAAGGTCAGGTGGCGCTTTCCCGAAACCTCCAGATTGCCACAGCCGCTATCGATGCAACCGGATTGTGTTTGTTTATTGCGTTGGCAATTTTGGATCAGGAGGATACATTCAATGCCATGCTTGACATGCTCGGTGCATTTACCGGTCAAAATCTTACTGCTGACGACGTCATGGCATTAGGGAAAAAGATACTTGACTATGAAAGAGATTTCAATAACCGGGCAGGCTTTACATCAAAGCAGGATCGGCTGCCCGATTTCTTTAAAAATGAACCCTTGCCGCCCCATAATGTAACTTTTGAGGTCACAGACGAAGATCTTGATCAGGTATTTAACTGGTAAACAATCCTTTTTTAGATTTTGAATCCAGGGGAAGTGCGGACCGCCCGGGTCTATCTTTCACCTCACTGGGGTTTATGCCCCGAGGCCCTCAACCCGCCGAACAAGATCTAAAGCAGATGCCAGGATGTTATCCTTAAACCGGTGAGCAAGGGCGGATTCAAGCATATCCGGATAAATCACCGTTTCGAGTTTGGACAAAACGGACAGGGCCGCCAGAGCCCGGTCACTGGATTTAATCTTCTGGGCTTTAAAGTCCGGCTGCTGTACCTTGGCATTGCACGGCGGCAAATGGATCTTTTCCGCCCGGATGATCAGTGCATTTTTATCAAGATGGTCGAAAAGGTGTTTTCGACGGTCCACGCCTTCCTGGCTAAGCGCCAAAACAATGTCGGGTGATGTTATACCCGTGTAGCCGATTTCTTCTGGAGAAAGAATCACATCACTGATACAAGCGCCTCTGAGTACGGTAATGTCGTATTCATTTTTCTGTGTGACGTTGAGTCCTGCCGTGAGACCGGCCAAGCATAAAATTTCTCCGGCGGTTATGATCCGTTGACCGGCACTCCCCAGAATGACCACCTCTTTTCTGCCGAAATCAGGGGCGTGAAATTTTGTCTCAATTTTAGCCGGTGAAGGAACAGGCTTTTGTTCGGCAGCCAGTTCCCTGTAATGGCGGCCATATTCTTTTCTGATGTTTTCAGGTATGGGATTTGTTCTCGATGGGAGCTTGGCAAGGGAATCTTCGATGATTTGAGGCGTCATTTTGTTGCGTTGGGTATACCGTCCCGGACATATTCCCCAAATGTCGATGATTGAAAACCCTTGAAAGCGAATGGCATTTTCTATTTCTTGGGCAAGGTCTTTTGCATAGCTTGAACAGCGGACGGCATAAGCGACTCCTGCGGAAGACATGATCCGGCACACGTCCATTGGGCGTTCAAGTCTGTTCAGAAACCCGGACCCCACCTGAACTTCCGAAGGGGTTGTCGCTGAAAACTGGCCGCCGGTCATGCCAAAGTTGAAATTGTTTAAAATAAGTAAAGTGATATCGAGATTGCGGCGACAGGCTGAAAGAATGTGGGCCCCGCCGATACCGAGACCGCCGTCTCCCATGGTAACGATAACCGTTAATTCCGGCCGGGCCATCTTCAGACCGGCGGCATAGGTCAAGGCACGGCCGTGAAGCCCGTGAAACGCGTGGGTATGAAAAAATGTATCAAAAAGACCGGAACACCCGATATCCGTAACAATAGCGATCTGTTCCCCGCTCAAGCTCATATTCTGAAAGGCCTTGTCAAGGCCGTGTGTAATCCGTTCATGGGAGCAACCCGGGCAAAAAACCGGCGGCCTGCCGGTATTCAATAAACTAGACATGGGCGATAACCTCCTGAATTCGATGCGGAGTTATCAGCCTTCCATCCATTTGACCCAGAAAGTCGATCTTCTTATCCGGAAGGATCCGTTCTATCTCTCTGACATACTGGCCGAGGTTCATCTCCATTACAATGACACGTCTGGCATTTCCGGCTTTTTCTCTGATCAGGTCTTGGGGCACCGGCCAGAGCGTTTTAAGAATTAAAAGCGATACCGGCTTTCCATATTTTTTTTGCGCTTTATACGCATCCTGTGCAGCCCGGGCCGTAACGCCATAGGTCAAAAGCAGGGTGTCGGCGCGTTCCTCCGGGTATGATTCGTGAAAACTGAACCCGTTCACTGCCGAAACAAGCTTGGTTTTAAGCCGTTCCTGAATTTCTGCAATTTTATCGGAATCTGTGGTGATATATCCGTCAGGGCCGTGAGTCGAAGACGTCTGGCGTACCGGCATATTGCCGCCTATGGGCAGAAAATAAGGGGTCAACTGTCCTGAAGAGGTCTCAAAGGGGACAAAGGGTTTCCCGGGAGGAGGGGCTGATCGCTCTATAATTTCCGGTTTCGCAATGGCATGGATATCGATATTCTCCCGGGTCATGGCAATCTCTTTATTGGAAGCAATAAATACCGGGCACCTGAATTTTTCGGCAAGGTTAAAGGCCTGCATTGTCAAAAAATAACAATCCTTTACATTGACCGGAGCCAGTACGATTACCGGCAAACCCCCGCTGTTTCCCCAGCGTAAAAATTGAATATCTCCGTCCGCACCGCGGGTGGCCGAACCGGTGGATGGGCCCAGCCTTTGAACATCTACAATGACAATGGGGATTTCGCTTCCAATGGCAAAGGAAATATGTTCGCTACACAGACTGATACCCGGCCCTGATGTTGCGGTCATAACCTTTAGGCCCGCCATTGATGCGCCCAGACAGTAGCCGATGGAGGCTATTTCATCCTCGCCCTGAATGCACATGCCGCCCAAAGGAGGCAAAAGCTTGAGCAGGGTATTAAATATTGTCGTGGCCGGAGTAATGGGGTATCCCGAAAAAAAGCGGCATTCTGAAGCAACAGCTCCCCAGGCAATTGCCTCATTACCCTCCATAAGACAAAAAGCCATTTTTACGCCTCCATACAGGAATTAAAAGTATCTTCTCAAGAAGTTCTGGTGTATTAAATGATCCTATGGACCCGGCTCCATAATTTACCGAGACGTTTAATTCGGCATATGTTTTGAGATTTCTTCGCTGAATTGATCATACTGATCCGTAAATGGATCGTTATTTAAATAGATAATCCGTGGTTGGTCTGATAATTTGTTGCATAGTTGCTGATGCTCGTGCTCATTAAAGAAATCATTTATAACAGCGCTGAACTGATTCCGAAGCACGGAATAGGAATAGTGTCGCCAGGCCACTTCATAGTTATTATTTACCATTTGTTGCCGTCGCTCTCGGGATTCAAGAATTTCTTTTACTTTTTGAACGGTTTTTTTGGTGATAAATCCATCTATGACCGCAAGATCAAAGCCCCTGGGTTCTATATCCTTAATAAATATGGAATATCGATTGATCAATAAGGGCTTTTTAAAGTAGATCGCCTCAAGAAAGGCATTGCCGAATCCTTCATAAAGGCTGGGATATGTGATAAAATCTGCATGGGGATAAATATCCCATAGGGAATAATTTTTTTGACAATTTCCGTTATAAAATGGATCTACAATCTTTGGCGTTATCATACGAAGATCGACCTGGTGTTCTAAAGCATATTCTTTAAGCCATTCGCCGTAATCAAAGCCTTCGTCACCGGCTTCATGTGAGATCACGAGTTTATAACGAGGGTCATTCAGCTCCTTCACCAATTCAATGGCCTGCTCGATACCTTTTCGGCGAATAATTCGTGTGGGTTGTAAAATCATTTTATCGTCGGTCTTCAAACCGATGGACTTTCGAAAAGCCTCGGTCCTTTTTATATCCACGAAAGGTGGATTTTCAAAATCCAGAACATTGGGGATGATGATGGATGAAATTCCGGTTCGCAGAGCCAACTGTTCTTGGGCTTCTGAATTAATAACCACATGCTTAATGTTGGGCAAACTGGGGGGAAAGGCCATTCGCAGGTAATCGTTTACCGCATTGGTTGAAAACCGATCTCTTTCCCAGTAAAAATCGTGGTGGTGGGCTATTGTGGGAATCTGGGTTTCCGCAATTACTTCGGATAACGCCAACCCGAATGGGATGTGAATAGGTATGGTCAGTGCATTTTCAACAATCAAAAGATCAATTTTAAATTGTTCGATGAAACAATGAAGCTGAACTTTCAATAGTGATCTTAATGTATGAATTGCCTCAGTAACAGAGGGTTTTCGCCCCTTTCTGCCCAGGACCTGTTCATTGATCCATTGGTTTTTTACATGCAAAAAATGAGCTTCTAAGACAAGGAAACTCTTTTCCGGATTCCGATCCAGCTCTCCCGCGAACCAGAAACAGCGGGAACCGTTTTTTTCAAGAACCTGTGCCCACTTACTCGCTTCCAAGGAAACACCGTCCGTACCTGCAAAACGTGTTGAAATAAAACCGATGTTTTTTCGCTTCATTAGGTTATTGATCCATCCTTAATTCTGGTTAGCTTCCTATGATATTTTATGGTCTTACGGTTAAATCTCTGCAAAAGTCGGGCCAAATGCGGTGATATTAAATAAGTTGATTTATATCAATTGATTAGATTGATAAACATAAAAACCGGTCTGCAATATCAAGGGGATGATTATTGATAAACTGTGAAATTTGTTTCATAATATGAAAAATATTATACACTTT
>JAFDHQ010000185.1:880-7515 GCA_019308685.1 Deltaproteobacteria bacterium | reverse complement strand
TTATATACCAGTTCAAATTGTTGGAATAAGGATCTACGATTCCTTCAGACAGATGAAATGCATATGATAAAAAAGCATCCGTTAAGAGAATATCAAGTTCTGCCAACTTTGCAGGTTCAGGCATATCTGATAATAGGCTGAATTTAATATCCGTCAGCAAGGTCAAAATATTTTTCTGATGATAGGTT
The DNA here is from genome assembly GCA_019308685.1 of Deltaproteobacteria bacterium. Taxonomy (GTDB): domain Bacteria; phylum Desulfobacterota; class Desulfobacteria; order Desulfobacterales; family UBA11574; genus S5133MH16. The sequence continues at coordinate 7,327 of JAFDHQ010000185.1, read as the reverse complement.
TCGGAGTAAAGTCCTTCATGGTTTGCTTCAATAATTGTCTGTATGAGAATTACCGCCTTATGGTTCAACCCGTTTTTTGTCACCCATACGGGGTTAACTTCCCCATGAAGATAGAACGCGAGAAGTAATTTCGGATTGCAAATCAATGTGTTTTTTATATCTATTTTATTCTTGATGGTCAGGGCGACAAGGCGTGTCATCAAACACTTACGCATCTCATCCGTAAAACTGAAACAATTACGAGTTTCTATATCTTGCATGGGGATATTTAACCGGCTTTGATTGAAAGTGTCCATGAATCCGCAGGAATTGTTGCAGTTGATCAAGGGAAAAGAACCGGCCATTTTGCTACTGTCGGCAATGTTAATATGATTATTGCGTTTCTTTTTAGCCAACGGAAACGTATAAGTGTTCAAAGAATATTTATCCACCGGATCATTTAAATTCAGGGAATAAACATTCCCGGATAAGAGCAAAAAGCTCTCCACCAAAATGAATAGAAGTAACAATAGCCTCATATTTTTATCACCCAAATACCTTTTACAAAAAACAGCAAATATGATGCCAGAATATAAACGGACCGAATAATGTTCTGTATCCAGCTGATTTAAATAACTATTGATTAAAGGATAAAAATTGAGTTGCGGTGAAAATGAATTGAAATTATGGAATAAACTACATGCTATAAAGAAGAAAATGAACGTCCAACATCGAACGTCCAACATCGAATCATTCAGTTTTGGACATTGGATTTTTAAAAACAGCTGAAATTAAATTGTGGAGCGGAGCGACATCATTATTCGATGTTCAACGTTGGACGTTCGATGTTCAATGTTCAGTGAGTTCGATGTTTTACGTTCATCTTTCAAAACAACCCTATGAAATAATTTTCAAGTGAGCCCTAAGGTGCGCTCGCATTTTTTAAAAGAAAATTCCAATACTCTCCAGAGCGCTATCCACCGTCTCTTCCTCTGTAAGTAAGTTTTCCACGGCGGCGTTGGAAAATACATAATAGGGTCCTTTACCTTCAAAACTTTCCTGAGTGATAATTTTCAAAACTTTCCTGAGTGATAATTACGTCAATCTGATACTTGCTCAAGAATTCCGCGACCAAAATTCCTTTTCCGTGCGCTACTTGGGTAAATGGATTTTCAACTATTTTTTGATCGATTGCTTTCTTGTCTTTTATTCTGACGGTGATGAGCCCAAAATAGGGAGCCTCTCCAAAGTGAGGCGAGATGCGATGCTGGTGAGCGTCTGTCAACGGCACCGCATAAAAGATGGCGATCGCAACCATTACAGATACCAGGTTTTCGACCTTGTAAAGCCCATAGGGAAAGGATTTTGTTTTGCGTTTGGCGATGATCAAACCTATAAAAACCGTAGAAGATGCCACAACATCTGATAAAGAGTGAAACGCATCGGCCTTTAATGCAATACTACCTGAAAGCGTGGAAAAGATATATTTTATACCAAACAGAACCACATGTATTGCAACTGCAAGAGCGGCAACTTTTTCACCCTTCTCCATCACTTCCACCCGTATTTATTCCTGAATTTTGCACAGACCATCTTAAAACGCTTCGGGACCGCCCATTTCACGAGCGAGGCGGAGCAGTATCCCATTAGTGACAAAATAAGCCAGAGGGTTATGAATATGTCAAGGTTAATCTTTTATCCTGTTAATTGCTGTTCACAGGCGACGTTTTGGATATCGCAGTTGATGCCGGACATGATCCATCAGTAATTTTACTATTTTTTTTCATATGCTTGATCCTTAGGTCGCCTTTTGATATGCAGTATTTTTTACGTTAAATGATTAAGAATCAAATATGATAAACTCGTAAAAAGTCCGATTTAGAAAAAGTTCAAATTCAAGGCGTGCAAATTTTTATCATGAGGCGTACTTATCGTACGTTGAATGATTGCGAAATGCAGCACAACGCAGAAGTTGGACTTTTTACGAGACCGTCAAATATGGTGAATCACTCACATAGATGATCGTGATTCGGTGATGCGGCAAAAGCGGGTCAAGATGATCATACGGAATAAAAACATCTGGAATAAACAGGAAACAGAGCAAGGTCGGCCAAAAACTCATCCGGATCGGGAAGAGACGGTTCCGTTTGGCTTTCAGCAAATTCCCAAAACGGAGAAAGTCATCCGGACGACTCGACATTTCAACAGGGTCGCCTCCAAATATGATTTCATGAACACGCTGCTGAGTTTCGGCATTCACTACCTGTGGAAAAGAACGGCCATTGAAATGATGCATCTGAAACCCGGTGACCGGGTGCTTGACGTTTGCGGCGGCACCGGAGATCTCGCCGTGTTGGCGGCCAAATCCGTCGATATTTCCGGAAAAATTATCATTTACGACATCAACCGTAAAATGATGCAGGTCGGACGTACCCAACGTCATCGTACAGCGCAAAGAAACCGCATTGAGTATATCCAGGGAGATGCAGAGTCGATTTCATTTGCGGATGAAGCATTTGATGCGGCTATGGTCGGCTTCGGAATACGAAATTTGACCCATATGGAGTTGGGATTCCAAGAAATGCATCGTATTCTTAAACCCGGTGGAAAAATGATGTGTCTGGAATTTTCCAAACCAACCGCTTCCGTGTTCCGATGGTTATATGATGTATACTCTTTTCATGTGATGCCCCTTCTCGGGCAGATTTTAGTGGGGTCCCGGCAGGCGTATACGCTGTTGCCCGAAAGCATTCGAATGTTTCCGCTGCCGGAAGCGTTGTCGGAACTTTTGAGAGACATTGGTTTTCATCAGGTTGTCTATCGGAGACTGACCAACGGCATCGCCGTTGTCCATGTGGCTGAAAAACCTTAGGGCGCGCGGCACCTTCTGAGCCGGAATATGGTGTTTTTCATCCGGAAACCAAAAAAGGCATAATGCTCTTTTGTACATGTTGTCTTTGTAACTCCAAAAAATTCTTGACAAAGTTGTATATGCGTTTATCTTTTCCTTGAGTTTTAAACCACGCTGTAGTATATACTGTCTCAGATAATTCAGCAGTCTGGGTGTTTTTATCTTCAAATATTGGGAGGCAACACGTGAAGATTGCCGTTCCTAAAGAATACCATTCCGGAGAAACCCGGGTCCCCCTGATTCCCGATGATGTGAAAGCCCTTGTAAGAAAAGGCGCAGAGGTGGAAATTGAATCGGGTATGGGAGAACCCATCGGATATCATGATGCGGATTATTCGGCGACGGGTGCTTCAGTTACTGCTGAGCGCAAGACCCTTTTATCCACGGCGGATATCATTCTTCGTATACGTCAATCGCCCCTCCAAGAGATTAAATGGCTCAAGCAGGGGGCCCTTCACATCAGTTATTTCGATCCCTTTAATGAAAAGGAGCTTTTGGAAGCGTTTGTCTCACAGGGCATCAGTGCGGTCAGTATGGAGATGATTCCCCGAACCACACGGGCGCAAAGTATGGATGTATTGAGCTCCCAGGCGAGTCTGGCCGGATATGTGGCCGTTATTCTGGCTTCAGAGCGTCTCCAAAAGATATTGCCCATGATGATGACCCCTTCGGGAACCATTGCACCGGCAAAAGTATTTGTCATCGGTGCGGGCGTGGCAGGCCTTCAGGCAATCGCCACGGCACGGCGCCTGGGTGCACGGGTGGAGGCATTTGATACCCGACCCGTTGTTGAAGAAGAGGTGAAATCCCTGGGCGCAAAATTTATTAAAATTGACCTGGGTGAAACCGGGCAAACCGCTGACGGATATGCCAAAGCCCTCACGGATCAGCAGATCGAAATACAGCGCCAGGCCATGACCGAGCACTGTGCCGCCGCCGACATCGTCATTACCACAGCACAATTATTCGGCAATAAGGCCCCTCTGATCATTACCAAACAGATGATTAACGCCATGAAAAAAGGAAGCGTAGTGGTCGATCTTGCCGCTGAGGGAGGTGGAAATGTGGAGGGCGTTGTGCCCGGAGAGGAAACTTTAATTCAGGGTGTCCGTATCATCGGGTTTGAGAATATGCCCGGCCGCGTTGCCGTTCACGCAAGCCAGATGTATTCAAGAAATCTCGTCAATTTCATTCTGGAATACTGGGATGATGAAGAAAAGCGCATGAAACTGCGCCCGGATGATGAAATTATAATGGGGTGTCTGGTCACCCATAAACATGAAATCTTCAGCCAGACCGTGAAAAAAAATATGAAGGAGGCACACCATGGGTCATGAGGAATGCAGGGCCGCATGCCTGATCTGTATGGGGCTGGTATTGGTCCTGTCAATCTTTGTTGGGTTTGAGGTGATTTCCAAGGTTCCCGCGCGGCTTCACACTCCGCTGATGTCCGGAAGCAATGCCATCTCGGGAATCACGCTCGTAGGGGCCATTATCGCCGCCGGAACGGCAGGGGGGATGTTGAGTATCATTTTGGGTACACTTGCGGTGGCATTCGCTACGATCAATGTGGTGGGCGGATATATGGTCACCGACAGAATGTTGAAGATGTTTAAGCCAAAAACCGATAAGGAAAAGGTGTGCAAATAAAACTTATCATAAATCTGGTATACATTACTTCGGCCATCATGTTTATTTACGGCCTGAAGCTGCTGACCTCCCCGGTCACGGCACGAAAAGGCAACTTCATCTCCGCTGTGGGAATGTTTCTCGCCGTTGTCGTCACCCTTGTTAACGGGGGCATCATTGACTACAAATGGATCGCCCTCGGTATAATCCTGGGGGGTCTCATCGGTGGTTTTTTTGCCCGTCTCGTCCAGATGACCCAGATGCCCGAGATGGTCGCGCTTTTTAACGGCTTCGGCGGCATTGCGAGCCTCCTGGTCGGCTCGGCCACCTATTATGAATTGGGATCTTACAACCTTTTTATTATGACCACCCTTTTTCTAGCCGTGCTGATCGGTGGCGTAACCTTCTCGGGAAGTATCATCGCCTGGGGCAAACTATCGGAAGTAATCACAGGAAAACCGGTGCTCTTTTTTGGGCAGACGATTCTGAACGGATTGATTTTCGTGGCTGCCCTCATGGGGGGCGCTTTTTTTATTGCCAATCCCGCGGACGGGTATCCCATTTTAATCGGGATTATCATTCTTTCGCTGATGCTCGGCGTGTTGGCAGTGATACCCATCGGCGGCGCGGATATGCCGGTGGTGATCTCCCTTTTAAACAGCTATTCGGGTATTGCGGCATGTGCGGCCGGTCTTGCCATCGAGAATAACATTCTTATCGTTTCCGGTGCCCTGGTGGGTGCCAGCGGTATTATTCTCACCAATGTGATGTGCAAGGCCATGAATCGATCCCTCTATAATGTCCTTTTTGGCGGTTTTGGTTCGGTGGCCCGGAAATCCGAGGCCGATTTTCAAGGGGAGGTGAAACCCATCTCACCGGAAGACACCTACTACATCCTTGAGGCCGCCTGTTCAGCGGTTTTTGTTCCCGGGTATGGAATGGCCGTTGCCAAGGCACAGCATGCGGTTCGTGAACTAGCAGATTTGCTTGAAGAAAACGGTGCTGAAGTCCGGTATGCGATCCATCCCGTTGCCGGCCGAATGCCGGGACACATGAATGTGCTCCTTGCCGAGGCCGATGTTCCCTATGATAAGCTGATTGAGATGGAGGAAATCAACCGTTCCATTGCAAGCATCGATATTTGTTTGGTGGTGGGTGCAAACGATATCGTCAATCCTGCCGCACGGGAGGATAAGAATAGCTCCATTTTCGGCATGCCTATTATTGACGTTGACCGGTCAAAAACGGTAATCGTCCTGAAACGCTCCATGGCTCCCGGCTTTGCCGGTATCGATAACCGCCTTTTCTACAACGAAAACACCCGCATGCTTTTCGGCGATGCCAAATCCAGCATCGAAGCGGTCATTTCCCAGTTCAAGGAGTTATGACCACTTAAGTGTATGAATTGCAGAAATCAAGCATCGGGCTCATGACGTCGCTCTGGATTGTTTATACCGTCAATTTTGAATTTGGATAAGTGTTCATTACATAGATTCGCCTGTTTTTTAACCGTGTTCAAGGCGTTTTCATACTTATTTTTTTCCATCTTACCAGTGTCAACTTCCTTTAAAACCGAAAGTAACCGGTCATTGTCTTTTTTAATTGCTGTTATATGGTCAGACAGGAAATCAATCATTTCATTAATCTGGTTCGCTTCGGTTTTAAGGAAATCATACCGCCGCAAAAAAACTTTTCGGGTTAAATCTCCCTGAGCAATTTTTTTAAACGTATTTGAAAAGTTAACCAAAGGACCACAAAGTTTGTGATTGGCCAATATATTATGTATCAAAGCGAGGAAAAGTATGGCAATGAATGCTAAGGGTTCGCGCAAAAATAACTTCGCAGAATTGGCGCTCAGATTTGGTCCAGATTTGGCTGATCCGAAAGAGCAAAACCACAGGAATAGCGAGCTATTTCGAGGATTTTGC
>JAFDHQ010000185.1:0-849 GCA_019308685.1 Deltaproteobacteria bacterium | reverse complement strand
AAACCACAGGAATAGCGAGCTATTTCGAGGATTTTGCGAGTGAGGTATCAGCCAAAGATGGGCTGAAGCTGAGATGTAAAAATGTGAAGTTATTTTTGCGCGAGCCCTAAGGATGACCGATCAAATAAAACAAGAAAAAACTTTGCTGAATAATGCTGAGAATAAAGGTCATCCATTAGAAATATGTCACGATAAAAAGGCTTTAAGATTAACGGCAACGGCCAATACCACGAGTATTAGATTGGCGAGCGCTATTTTGAGCTGGCTTTTATTGGCCATTAAATAGTTTTTCAATTTTCGCTGTTTTACTGTTCGTTTCATTTTAACCTATTTTTTTGTATTTTTATCTGATTCAGGATTTTCTTCAGAAACGGCATTCTTGTTTTTAGTCCACTTGATACCCTCTTGTTTTTTGAATTTAATTACGCCTCCATTTGCCGGATAATAATAAAAGGATCGAGTGTATTTCATCCCATCTATATTGTGATAGTTAATCGTATATAACGTGTTATTGTCTTGAACACTTTTTTCTATACTTGAAATAACGCACAAGTCTTTTTTATCTCCTCCCAGCCCGTAAGTAAACGTTGTTTGCGATAGTTCAAAAAAGCGGTCTGTGTATCTGGGCTCAGAGGTCGTCCATCTCCCGATCATAGGATCCGGAAAGACCTCATCCTCTTTAAGGTAGAATATGAATATCGATACGACAATTAAAATAAATACCGAAATAATAATCCATTTATGTTTCATTTTCCTTCATCTTCTTTCAGGTAGATTAGATTTTGCCTTTTGAATAATTCCTAGCAAAAGTGCCATGAATGCTCACTTATGCTATTTTGGTTTTTGCAT
>JAFDHQ010000184.1 GCA_019308685.1 Deltaproteobacteria bacterium | reverse complement strand
TATTAACCGTGCCTGCTGCTGCCGTTACCAGTATGGTCATATTTAAAATACTGCAATTCTTTTTATAATAGGAGATGGCTATGCGCATACCATTTTTTAAAATGTTTATGACTTCACCATTTGAAGGTCTTCAGGAACATGCCGAAAAAGTCATGGAATGTGCCTGGGCTTTTCAGCAGGCCATGGAGTGCTATTTTGCGGACAAATGTAAAACATTTGAAGAATTCAGACAAGAAGTTACTCAGATTGAAAGTCAAGCAGATGCCATCAAGCGCCGCATCCGTGGGCACATTCCAAAACGAACCATGATGCCCATATCTAATTTTCTGGTGTTCAGGTATTTAAGAGAACAGGACCAGGTTCTTGACGCAATGGAAGATAGTCTTGACTGGATTTCTTATAGAGCTGAGTCAGGGATTCCGCAGGAGCTTGAAAAGGATTTTGCGCTTCTGGTGGATGCTGTTATTGATCCCATCGAACAGTTGAGCGGATTGGTCGTTCAAGCAAGATTGTACTTTAAAAAGTTTTCCGAGAAACAACGAGTCGTCGTCAAGAATATCATCCACACGCTTCGCCAGCAAGAACACGAAGCCGATAAATTTGAAGATATTATCAAGAAAAAGGTGTTTAACCTGGAGGCCGATGCCGTTACCATATTTCATTTGGTCAGACTGGCTGAAACCATCGGCTCTATCGCAGATCATGCACAAAATGCCGGCGACATGATGAGAGCAATGCTTGCAAAATAGAGTATATTACTTTTAACTAATTCAAATTTTAAATATGAGGTAACCATTTGGACTTTCCGCTTGTCTGGGCAGAGGTTGACCTTGAAGCCATAGCACACAACGTGCGTGAATTAAGGCGAATTACAGATCCCGGGGCCGATCTGATGGCCGTGGTAAAAGCCAATGCTTACGGTCACGGGGTGATTGAGGTCACGCGGAAAGCCTTGGAGAGCGGTGCGGATACCCTGGGGGTCGCCAGAATAGAGGAAGGAATTGAACTTAGAAAAGCAGGGTTTAATGAATCGGTTCTGATTTTTGGGTACACACCGCCGGCACTTGCCCGTAAGCTGATAGCATTTGATCTGACCCAAACCGTATGGTCGTATAAAACCGCTCAAGCACTCTCCGATGTTGCGGTTTCTTCCAACAAACAAATCAAGGTTCACCTTAAAGTGGATACCGGAATGGGCCGACTCGGCCTGCTTCCGGACTACCGCCGCCCCCCTGAGACAGAGCAAAATTTAATGGGTAACGCTATCCGTGACGTCGAGTCCATCTCGTCACTTGCGGGGCTCACAATGGAAGGCGTATACACTCACTTCGCCACGGCAGACAGCTCTGATAAGGCATATGCCGAAAAGCAGTTTAAAATATTTATTGACTTTCTAAATGAGCTGCGCCGTGCCGGTATGAATCCCCCTTTGTGTCACGCGGCCAATAGCGCAGCGATCATAGACATGCCCGAAACCCACCTCCATATAGTGCGAGCCGGCATCGCAATTTACGGCCTTTATCCATCCGACCAAGTGAATAAACGCCGCATTGCCCTGAAACCCGCCATGACGTTAAAATCAAAAATTGTTCATTTAAAAAAAGTTCCCCCCGGTTTCAAGGTCAGTTACGGCAGCACTTATCAAACCCCAAAATCCACAACTATTGCTTCAATTCCCGTGGGATATGCGGACGGATTTAATCGTTTGCTCTCTTCCCGAGGTCATATGCTGGTCCGCGGACGCAGGGCTCCGATTGTCGGACGAGTCTGCATGGACCAGACCATGCTGGATGTGGGGCATATTCCTGATGTGGCTTTGGAAGATGAGGTGGTAATTTTCGGCAGACAGGAAGATGCATCCATAACCGTTGATGAGATTGCCGCAACCCTGAACACCATCAATTATGAAATCGTCTCTTCTTTAACAGCCCGCGTACCCAGAATTTACCCTAAACTCTCATAATTCGAAAATTCCGAGATCCAGGTGAAGGTGGTTAAAGGGGGAACAAACATAAGCGCTAAGTTTTTTTGTAAATATTCAACAGCTATTTCTGTTTCTTCCTTTTTGTTTATTCAACATTCGATGGTGGACGTTCGATGTTCGTTGTTTATTTTTTTAGTAAACCTTCCACCGTCCATCGGGCGCAAAATTAACTTACTAATTATGATCGGGGCAGCCCATCTAATTCTCATGGTCTCATAAAAAGTGCGATTTAGACGGTTTCGTAAAAAGTTCAAATTCCCTCGCATAAAATCAGCGGGATAAAAAGGCGTGCAAATTTTGTAATCATGAGGCGTACTTTTCGTACGTTGAATGATTACGAAATGCAGCACAACGCAGAACTTGGACTTTTTACGAAACCGTCAATTTTCATGGATATGTTTAACAAGATGACCCAGTTCGGGAAAAATAAGGGCCTTGCAGGCCAATTTACAAGCTTTAAGGCTCCCCGGCATGCAAAATACAATGGTTTTTTCAATGACGCCGGCAGTGGCACGGGATAAAAGCGCGGCAGAATCTATCTGTTCAAAACTGAGTTGGGCAAAAAGGGGACCAAATGCCGTGAGTTCCTTTGTAAAGAATGGACGGACCGCTTCAATGGTAACGTCTTTATTGCTGATGCCGGTGCCACCGGTTACCAGGAGGACCTGAGCGCCATAATCCCTTATGGTTTCATGAACCGTTTGGGTTATGGTTTCGGCTACGTCCGGAACAACCCGATGTAACACAAGATTGTGACCTTCCTTTTTAACCCGTTTGCTGATCCACTGGCCGCTTTTATCCTCTTTCATTGAACGTGTGCTGGATACGGTAATAATCCCCACATTTAGATTCTTCGGAGCGTTTGCTTTGTGTTTTTTGGAACCCATCTTATCTCCATACCGGCATTTTCAAAACCCGTTTTTGATGAACCCTTAAAGAGTCTTGTACGAAACCGTCATTTTTTCTCGATTACAACCTTATCCTCACCATCATGTTCTTTTAATAATACATTTACGGTCTCAGAACGCTTTGTTTCAACAAATTCCCCGACATAATTAGCCTGGATGGGAAGCTCCCGGTGACCCCGATCCACCAAAACGACAAGTTCTATACGATCCGGTCTTCCGAAATCTATCAAGGCATCCATGGCGGCGCGTGTTGTCCTGCCGGTAAACAGGACATCATCAATTAGGATAACCTGTTTGCCTTCCATGGAAAAGGATATATTCGTGGTTTTAACAACCGGATTGGGACTGATCCGGGTCCAGTCATCCCGATACAGCGTGATGTCCATCTCGCCGGTCGGTATTTCGATCCTTTCGATTTCATTAATGCTGGACTGGATCCGTTTTGCCAGATATACACCGCGGGTTTGAATTCCGATCAGGGTTAAGTTCTCCACACCCTTATGCTCTTCAAGAATCTCACGGGTAATTCTTTGCAGCTTACGATCTATGTCCGCTGCATCTAAAATGATATTAATTGTACTCATTTTTTTCTCCAGTATCATAATTGATGAACTCGTAAAAAGTCCGATTTAGACGGTTTCGTAAAAAGTTTAAATTCAAGGCGTCCAAAGGGTTAACTTTTTTCGAAATTTAATTTGGGTTTCATCCTTTTATTTAGCCCGTTATCGGTGTGAGGATATTGATAAAAACATCTCGATAGCGCATTGTATTTATAGCAAATTTATCTCTTCCGAAAAAATTAATGCAGATTTTAGGTTTTATATCATGAACAAAGGTAAGATCAAGATTATTATGATATTTCTTTTGAGCAGAAATCACAATCTTATGGAAACAGCCTTGATTTTGCCCAATATTTTTCCTATTGTAAAATGTTAAGTATTTTCATTTTGTGATTTTGGTAACCAAACTTTTTTCTTTCGCCAGACACCAAAAGAGAATGACAGGATAAAAATTTTCGTATCTTTCTGCCTGGTGGCAGATATTTCTTTACTCCGGCCCGTCCGCATTACTCCGCTTGGCAGGAGGACGGGCGTTTCCGGTTTAGGCTTTTATAAAATGAACCCCTCCGTTACCGGCATCATATTGGCAGGTGGACATAACACACGGTTTTCAGGAACAAACAAAGCGTTGATCCGTGTGGGTGAAAAATGTATCCTTGATCTCATATATAGCGTCTTTAGCGATATTTTTGAGGAAATTATTCTGGTTACCAACGATCCGATTCAATATCTTGAATGGGATTTAAATATCGTGACAGACCTTTTCCCCATCCGAAGTTCGTTAACGGGGATACATACGGGCCTTTTTTATATGACGGCCCCGTATGCGTTTTTCGCGGCCTGCGATATTCCTTTCCTTAAAAAGGGGCTGGTTGAAACGATTCTTAACCATATAGAACCCGGTGTTGACATTGTTATCCCTGAAACTTCCAAGGGATTTGAGCCGCTGTGTGCGGTATATTCAAAAAAATGTCTTAAGCCCGTAGAACAGCAACTTGTTAAGCAAGAGCTTAAAATCCGGAAGGTTTTCCAAAAGGTTCGCGTTAAAAAAGTGCCTGAAAATATTTTGCGCCAAAACGATCCGGACCTGGTCTCTTTTTATAATATTAATACGCACGAAGATCTGGTCAGGGCTGAACATATTG
>JAFDHQ010000020.1 GCA_019308685.1 Deltaproteobacteria bacterium | reverse complement strand
AACGCTAATGCACACAAATGGACATGTAAAAAATGCCTAAAATTGTGATATGATATTTTTTTTAAATTCTTGTTTATTTGTGTTCATCCGTGGTTTTAACCGCAAATGAACGCTGCATAATTTTTATTAAGGAGAAACTAATTTATAATGCCACTGATAACCACTGAAAATGCCATTAAAGAAATAAGGGCCGGACGTATGGTCATTCTCGTTGATGATAAAGATCGAGAGAATGAAGGCGACCTTACCATGGCTGCCGAAGCGGTTACACCTGAAGCAATTAATTTTATGGCAAAATACGGTCGGGGACTTATCTGCCTCTCCATGACCGGAGAAAAGATCGACTCCCTCGACCTCCCGCTGATGGTGGACAACAATACATCGCGGTTTCAGACCGGTTTTACCGTATCCATCGAGGCTCGATGCGGCGTAACCACGGGTATTTCCGCTGCGGACCGTGCCACCACAATCCTTACGGCTGTAGCGGATAATGCCAAACCCAGAGATCTTGTCCGGCCCGGACATGTATTCCCCTTGAGGGGAAGAGAAGGCGGCGTCATGGTACGCGCCGGCCAGACGGAAGGCTCCATAGATCTGGCGCGTCTTGCCGGCTTAAAACCTGCCGGTGTAATTTGTGAAATCATGGATGAGGACGGAACCATGGCCAGAATGCCGGCTCTGGAAAAATTTAGCAAAGAACATGATATAAAAATATGTACCATCGCCGATCTCATTGAATACCGGATGCGCACCGAATCATTTGTAAGAAGAGCAGCGGAAACGGTTGTCCCCACTTTCATTGCCGGAGATTTCAAAGCCATTGTTTATGAAAATGATGTGGATGAGTTGCTTCATATCGCAATGGTAAAGGGTGAAATCGATTCCAATAACCCTGTACTTGTTCGGGTTCATTCGGAATGTCTGACAGGAGATATTTTCGGTTCACTCCGCTGCGACTGTGGAGAACAGCTGCATAAGGCCATGAAAATGATTGAAAAAGAAGGATCCGGAGTATTGCTTTATATCCGCCAGGAGGGAAGAGGGATCGGCCTTGTGAATAAATTAAAAGCATATGCACTCCAGGATAACGGCCTTGACACGGTTGAAGCCAATGAAGAACTGGGATTCAAACCCGATTTGAGAAATTACGGCATCGGTGCACAGATTCTTGTTGATTTGGGAGTAAAAAAGATGAGACTCCTTACAAACAATCCCAAAAAAGTTATTGGGCTTGACGGATATGGACTCAGTATCGTTGAGCAAATAAAGATTGAAATTGAGCCTAATGAATATAACCGGTGTTATCTGGAGTGTAAAAAGCTAAAGATGGGGCATCTGTTAAACATTGATACAATACCCTAACTCGTGTCCATCCAGAAATGGTAGGTTTTGGTTTTCGGCAAGGCCCGAGCAAGTTTTCAACCGCAGGCATAGCGGGCTATGTCGAGGATTGAAAACGTGCGAGAACGCCGCCGGGGGGCAAAAGATGGCGTTTATGGATGGACACTATTTATTAAACCGGGAGGAATATATATGCCAAAAATTTTAGAAGCGAACCTGCTGGCAGAGGGCAAAAAATTTGCACTTGTGGTAAGCCGTTTTAATGATTTTATCACCGACAGACTAAAAGAGGGTGCCGTAGACGGACTATTGCGATCCGGTGCCCGAGACGAAGATATAGAAATTGTGAAGGTTCCCGGTGCATTTGAAATACCGTTGATGGCCAAAAAAATGGCGGCAACGGGTCGATATAGCGCCGTTGTCTGTCTGGGTGCCGTGATTCGGGGAGCAACGCCACATTTTGATTATGTTAGCGCTGAAGTGTCCAAAGGAATTGCCATGGTCAGTCTTGATTCTGAAATTCCGGTGATCTTCGGCATCGTGACAACCGACACCATCGAACAGGCTATCGAACGTGCCGGAACAAAAGCCGGCAATAAAGGATGGAATGCTGCAATAGCTGCCGTTGAGATGGCAAATTTGATTGAGGTTGTCGACCGGGCATAACCATGGGAAACCGTCGCAAGTCACGAGAACTCGCCATGCAGGCCCTCTTTTATATGGATATGAGCCCGAATGACTCAAATGAGATTTTGAAAAACTTCTGCAGCAATTTTACTCCTCCAAGAAAAATGCTTCCCTTTTTTCTTAAGCTTGTAAACGGTGTTATTCAGGGCAAAGGTGAAATCGATTCGATCCTTGAACGATTTTCCGACAACTGGAAGCTCAGCCGCATGTCCTGCGTTGACAGAAACACCATGAGAGTTGCCGTATATGAACTGCTTTACTGCCATGATATTCCATATAAAGTGTCTATCAACGAGGCGATTGACGTGGGAAAGAAATTCGGCACCAAGGAATCAGGTGCTTTTATCAATGGAATTCTCGACAGCATTCGCATGGCACTTGAAAACAAAGAAATTATAGTAAAAAATCATATTCAAAAAAACCAAACCGGGGAAAAAAACGGGCACAACATACCCGATTTTGATGACGCCCGCAAGTAATAGCCGGGTCTATCCGTTATACTTATAATGATAAAGAACAACTCATTGAATTCACTCATCGAATTGCTAAGGAGGCTGTGTTGATTATTAAAGAACTTGTTGTTGGACCGCTTATGGCAAACTGCTTTATTTTCGGATGTGCAGAAACAAAGGACGGTGTTGTCATCGATCCCGGGGGAGATGCCGACAGAATTCTGCGTTCTCTTGCAGATTCCGAGTTAAAAGTAAAATATATCATCAATACACATGGCCATTTTGACCATGTCAGTGCAAACGGAAAAATAAAAGATGCCACCGCTGCAGACATCCTGATCCATCCCCTTGATGCCCCCATGCTGGGTTCGCTTTCATCCAATGCCGCTGTTTTTGGAATTTCAGTAGAAAATTCACCACCATGTGATCAAACCATTGAAGAAGGAGATACCGTCTCTTTTGGAAATATTTTGTTAAAGGTTCTTCATACGCCGGGGCATACGCCGGGAGGTATTTCACTGTATACAGACAAAATCGTTTTCGTGGGAGATACGCTTTTTGCCGGTTCCATCGGACGCACCGATTTTCCCGGCGGAGACTTTAATACCCTTATATCAAGCATTCGGACAAAACTTTTCAAAATGGACGATGATGTAAGAGTTCTTTCAGGACATGGCCCGGAAACAAGCATCGGCAGTGAAAAGCGCTTCAATCCATTTGTGGGCCTATTTTAAAATATATCGGAAATTTTCAATTGCTTGATTTGATAAAATAGAGGATTTTTTTCACACCCTTATCGCTCAAAAGAACAAACAAATAGAATTATTGCTCAAAACCATTTACGCCGCTTTCCTGACCTGGGTGTTCGTTTGATTCTCTGTCTCCCTGGATAACCTATTTGACAACCACCGGTTATGATATCAGCGATTCAGCCATTTTATTAATATTTCAATTAAAACGTAACAAAATGATAATTGACCTTTAAATGGTTAAAGAGGAACATAAATGGAAAAAGTTTATGTAGGCCGTACCAATCAGGTAAAGATAATCTGCCCCAAATGCGAATTAGAAAAAAATATAAATGTATTTAAATTTAAGGATACCCATAAGAGACTAAAGGTTCAATGTAAATGTGGCGAAGAATTTCGGCTCACCTTGGATTTTCGAAAGTATTACCGTAAGAAGGTTCAGCTTGCTGGTGAATGCTTTATCCATGAAAAAAATGAAAGGGATGATATTCTAATCATAGACATTTCAATGACTGGAACCAATTTTACAACTTTTAAGCCACATAATTTTTCCAAAGATGATTTAGTCGAATTGAAATTTAATTTAGATAATCCAATGAAAACAGAAATCCACACGACTATCAAAATAAAATGGATCAACGACCGCAATGTCGGAGCACAGTTCAATAATCCAAAATTACTTGAAAAAGATTTGGGGTTTTATCTGAGGAAATAATTTGTCCTACACAGGGACGTTTCGACGATTTTCAACTATAGGATCTATTTAACTTGACACCAGAAAAATATGATATCTGCATAAAAATTGTTGTTGTGAATGATGTCGATACTTGGCCAGAAAGCACACGCTTTTAAATGATATATTTTCGTATATAGTCTCAATTTATCCCAAAAGATACCAAACGTTGGGCAGAGGTTGTTCTTTGGGGATCCTGATGCCGAAAAAATGTCCTATTTTCAGATAGTCCTAAAGAATTAGCTGAAAATTCCGATAAATAAAAAGATACTATTCACTATGGCAATTAAAGATCTAACTCTTTTTTTGGGAAAGGACATTATGAACCGTTATCAAAAGGCGATTGAAGATTGGTCTAATTATCTCGGTGAGGAAAATGTTGATACGCAAAATGAAAGCGTTGTTGACGCAGAGACGGCGACCTTTAAAACGGTACAAAAAATTCCAGCTATTATTTATCCCAAAAGCAAGTCTCAGGTTCAGCACTGTGTTCGCATTGCCGCCAGGTATAAGATATCCATTTATCCCATCAGCCAGGGAAAGAACTGGGGGCTGGGCTCCCGCGTGCCGGTTCAAGACAACTGTGTGCTTTTTGATCTCAGCCGGATGACCCGAATTGTGGACTATGATGATGAACTCGCATATATCACTGTCGAACCAGGTGTCACATTCATACAAGCGGCGAATTACTTACGGGAACGAAATTCCAGGCATTTTATTGCCGTGACCGGAGGTTCGCCAGATGCAAGCCTCATTGGGAATGCCATGGAGCGAGGCGATGGCATCGGCCCCCTGGGCGATCGTTTTTCACATTGCTGCGACATGGAGATCGTCTTGCCGAGCGGGGACTGTATACAGACCGGATATTCAAGGTTTCCGGGCGCCAAGGTGGGAAATCTTACACGATGGGGCATTGGACCTCATCTGGATGGCCTTTTTTCTCAATCCAATTTTGGCATTGTAACCCGTATGTCATTTTGGCTCCAAGCACATCCGGGGTGGTTTCAGTCCCTGGTGTTCACCGTAAGAAATATGTCACAGTTGAATCTGGTCATCGATAATCTTAACCAGCTTCAAGCACAAGGCGTGGTTAAAGCGAATAGTGTCGCGGTGTGGAACGTCTATAAAATGATTGCATCAGATCGCCAGTACCCTTGGGAAATCACGAGCGGTCAAACGCCGCTGCCACTTGAGAAAATAAAGAGAATCAAATCGCCATGGGGGAAGAGTGAATGGGTCGGCGTTGGGGGTATATATAGTCCCAGCAGACGGCACGCCAGGGCTGATCGAAAAATCATAAAAAAGATGCTGGGATCCTATACGGACAGGATATTTTTCATCAATGAAGCCAAAGCACGAGTTATGGGATGGATGAACAGGCCATTACAGTGGCTGACTGGAACCAGCCTTAAAGATACCATTAAAGCCCTTTATGATGAATCGGTTTTTTTGGGATTTCCCACGGAAAAAAGCACCCGCAGCACGTATTGGCGGAAAAAATTTTCTCTACCCCGGACCATGGATCCGGATAAAGACAGATGCGGTATTATTTGGCTCTGTCCGGTGGTGCCCTTTATGAGCAACCATTTGTCTCGGGCCATCAAAATTGCCCAAAAAACCGCTGAGGAGTTTGGTTTTGAGCCGCAGATCGCATTTATTTTTCCATCGGAGCGGGCGGTTTATATGTTTCCATCTATCGTATATGACCGGGATGTTTCCGGTGAGGATGAGAAGGCAATTGAATGCCATGATAAAATGCTGAATTCGTTTATTATGGCCGGATACTATCCATACCGGCTGGGTATTCAATCGATGGCAGCTCTTACCGGTACCAATAGCCACTACGATGAACTGGTGAGTCGCATTAAGAATCTTTTGGATCCGGACAGTATTTTATCACCTGGAAGATATGAATTTCATGCATCGCCAATTTTTCAACACCCAAAAAGAAGTGCTGATACCGAAAGATCTAATACATGTCTGTAAGAGTCAAAATCGCGCAAACTGCTGAAGAAATACACCAACTCTTTCATGCAAGACACGAGATATTTGTTGAAGAAGAAGGGTATTTCAAACCAAATCCATCGGGTCGTATCTTTGACCGGTTTGACGCCTTTCCATTAACCGTTAATATCATTGCCATGTTTGATCAGGAGGTTGTGGGCGGTCTTAGAATCACCGAATTTTCCAAAGTCGGTACACCTTCAGAACACTTATTCGATTTCAGACCCCATATCCCGGCCGATTCTTCGAAAGTAGCGGCGGCAAGTATGTTTTGCATTAAGAAACGGTACAGAAAAGTTCCCCGGTTGATTTTCATGCTGCTCAGCATGGGTGTTTGCTGGGTAATATCGAGAAACGTCAGTCACGTGATAGCGGCCATAAACCCACTTGTAGAAAATATGATGAAAGGTATGGGGTTTAAAAGAATTCACCCGTCATTTATCAACAAAGAGCTTGGAATAGAAGTATTGCCAATGTTGTTGGATTTAAAGGAAATATCTCCAAAGTTTTATGAGATGGCCCGGTTTCAAGGTTTTCATGGCAAATTGAGGACTTTCGAGCGTGAGTTTTTCAAGGCCGGTGAAAAGATCATCCAATGCGGTGATATGGGCGACTGTGCGTACGTAATTGTTGACGGCCGCGTGACCGTTTCTATGAAAGGGCGACGCAAGGGTGACCGGGGTGAAACAATCATTACACATTTGGGCGAAGGTGAAATCTTCGGGGAACTCTCCCTGTTGACCCAGAAACCCCGCTCAACGGATGTCATTGCAGAAACGCATGTTGACGTGATGGTCATCAATCAAAAAATATTTAAAGAACAGCTATTGGGCAATCCTGATCTTCAGTTTAAACTCCTGGAACTGCTGGGTCACCGTTTACGGGGATTTTGTGTCTCGCAACAGCAGGAAGAATCGGTGAATTAAAACGTGACAGTCTCATGAAAAGTCCGCCTGAACCAAATATGGAAGGAAAAAGCTATTTGGATGTGAGATGATCCACCAGCAGTTGGACGATTTCAGGGTCGAGTTTGCCATCTTCGGCTTCTTTTAGAAGAATGTCAATGGCTTCTTTCCGAGACATTCCTTTTCGATAGGGCCTGTCCGTTATGATCGCATCATAAATATCCGTAACCGCCACAATCCTGGCGACAACCGGAATATCTTTCCCTTTCAGGTGATCCGGATATCCGCTGCCATCCATTTTTTCATGGTGGTAGCGAATGACATCCAAAGCCGGACCGAGATTCTTTTCCAACGGCAGGCAGATTTGATACCCCACGATAGAATGTGATTTCATCACCTCCCACTCTTCTTCATTCAATCGTCCCAGTTTGTTCAAAATCTCCCTCGGCACCGCTATCTTGCCGACGTCATGAAGAATGCCGCCATATTTCAACGCCTCAAGCTCCTTTTCATTCAAGCCCAGTTTTCGCCCCAACACCATGGCTAAGTTCGACACCCGTTCGATATGCCCCTGGGTATAAGCGTCTTTCGCTTCCACGGCTCTGGCAAGCGAAAAAAGAACATTTTCAATATCGACCAGATTACTGTTAATTTGCTTGAGCTTGATGAGTGATCTGGTGCGAGCGATGAGTTCGGCCTTGTTGGGCGGCTTAGAAATAAAATCATCGGCCCCGGCTTCGATCCCCATTATTTTGGATTTCGAATCATCCAATGCCGTCACTAAAATGATAGGGACAATTCTGAGTCGGGGATCATTTTTAATTCTTCGGCATACCTCGAACCCATCCAAACCTGGCATCATCACATCGAGCAAGACAAGATCCACATCAACCTTGCTCATAATATCCAAGGCAGCTTCTCCGCTGTCTGCTTTAAGCACGTGATAACGCAATGGCTGTAGCATCCCCTCCAATAGTTTTAGATTTTTCGGGATATCATCCACAATGAGAACATTGGGTGCAATCGTATCCACCTTATTCGTTGTTTCGGTCGCATAGGAAATACAATTTTTCCCTTTTGTTTTTGATTTGATGAGTGCCGCATATGCCTCTTGTAACAGAGAAGACGGCTTTTTCGTATGTCTTGGATATCCACTAAGGCCGATGCTGGCCGTAACCATTTTATTTTGGGTTTTTTCTATATTCAAACGGATTCGCTCTGCAGCATTCACGGCGTTTTCGAGGGCAGACTCTGTGAAAATGACGGCGAAAAGGTCACCATACAACCTGGCGGCAAGGTCGACCTGCCGGATGCTGTTTTGGATACATTCCGCTACTTTCCTAAGGATACGGTCTCCCTCCACACTGCCTTTACTCTTATTGAGCAGCCTGAAACAATCGATGTTGATCAACCCAACGCTGATGGATGAGCCAAAGCGCTCGGATCGTTTGGTTTCACGATCCAATGTCATAATGAAGAATCCATGATTGGGAAGACCCGTCAAGCTGTCAATAAAAGGGGCGCCTACCTGTTTTTCATAGGTGTTTATATCTACAGGGTCAATCAACGTTCTTTTATCCAACACCTCTACATTACTTGAAATTGACACTATGACTCCTAACCCTTACAGAAAAAGAATTTGTGGTTAATGTTCTGAACGTTCCTTCACATCTTGATTGATATACTCATGGATTTTTTTTAGAAAGCTCCTGGTGCTCAATGGTTTTGTTATGTATCCGGAGCAACCTGCGTTCAGTGCCTTTTCCTGATCACCTTGCATCGCATAGGCAGTCAATGCGACAATCGGTATATGATTAATGGACTCTATCTGCCGGATAGCCCGGGTGGCGTTAAGTCCATTCATATCAGGTAACTGAATGTCCATCAGGATAAGATCCGGAATCATTTTCTTGGCCAGATCGATGCCCTTTTGAGCGGTTTCCGCCTCAATGGCCTGGAAATTTCCGAGCTCGAGAAGCGCTCTCACCAGCTTCATATTTGACGGATTGTCCTCTATAACCAAAACGGTTTGGTTTTTCATCTCTTTAACTCCTCATTCTTTACGCCGGCATCGATATTCACCGGTATGACAAACGAAAATGTCGCACCCTTGCCCAGACCTTCGCTTTCAACCCAAATCCTTCCGCCATGAAGCTCAACCATGCTTTTGACCAATGAGAGCCCTAAACCGGTTCCCTGATATTTCCTGCTTATAGAAATTTCAACCTGTTCAAAAGGATTGAATATCCGGCTCAGCGCCTCCGGTTTAATGCCAATGCCCGTATCTTTTACGGAAAGCAGGGCCCAATCCCGATTGTTTTCGACGGATTCAGAACTTAAAGGGGAAAGTCCAACAGCTTCTAAACGAGAATGGAGATCATCACTATTCATCATTTGTGCGGTGACTTGGATCTGTCCACCGTCAGGGGTAAATTTAACTGAATTGGACAGCAGGTTGTAGATGATCTGTTTAATTTTGCGCTCGTCCACTGTGATGAGATCGGGTATGCCGTTCACATCGAGTTCCATCTGCAAGCCATGCTTTATCGCCTTTTCTTTTACCATGGTCAGGCTGTTTTCAAGTAGATCTTGCAGATTTATTCTGGAAGGTTCGAGTTCAATTTTGCCGGCTTCCACCTTAGATAAATCTAAAATATCGTTGATGAGGGACAGCAAATGACGGCTGCTGTCCAGGACATCATTCAAATATTCCTCCTGTGTCTTGTTGATGTCTCCGAAGTTTTTATCAACGACCAGTTCGGTAAATCCAATGATATGATTCAGCGGTGTCCTCAATTCATGGCTCATGTTGGCTAAAAAATCGCTTTTTGCTTTATTTGCGAGCTCAGCGGATCTTTTAGCAATCTCCATTTCATGAATTGCCTGCTCTAAGTTCCTATTGGTTTCGAGGAGCTCCTGAGTCCTCCTTTCGACTTCATCCTCAAGATGATGTCGGTGCTTTTCAAGCTCTTTGTCTCTAATTTCGATCTGCTCGAGCATGTTGTTAAATCCATTGATAAGGGATCCCAGCTCATCTCTTGTGGTCCTTCTGAGGCGGATTGAATAATTTTTGTTGTTCGAGACATTCTTCATGGATTCGGCAAGACTCAAAATTGGTGTGGATATGTTTTTTCTAAACTTAGTTGCCAGTAAATAAGAAAGACACGCCGAAAGGATCATAATGGCAACCATTATCAATAAGAAATGGTTGATCTGACGGTAAAAAGGCTTTAAATCCGATTTTATATACACAGTCCCAATTTTATTTCCGTCAAATACGATATGTCTCCAAAGTGTTAATAAATTACCTTTGAATTGATGCCCTTCTTCTTCAGTCGTCGGGGTTGAAGATGATTTGATCTTTCCTGCTGAGGCATATGTTGCGAAAAGCTCATTTTTTGGATTAAATATCAAGGCTTCAGTGATGGTAGGCTCCGCTTTCAATGCGGCGAGTGTCTGTTCAGCCGAACCGGGATCGTTGAAGACAATGGCTGCAGTGCTGTTGGTGCCGATCATTTCAGCAAGAGTGGCCAGTCCCTTTATGGTTGACCTTTTGTAATAGATTATCTGGAAAGCCATAAACACCGCAGACGACAGGACCAGTGCAACGAGACAGGTTACCATGATACTTGCCAGAAGCTTTCTCTTAATCGATGCATCACGAAAAGACAGCATTAAAATCTCCTATTCATCATTAACGATCCTGGCAATTTTCAGTAATTGTGAACTGATCTTCAAATTAGCTCTCTCTGCGGATTTTGTATTAATTTCGAACCGGACTTTATTGTTGACCACGATGAAATTAATAACACATCCTTTTCGAGCAAGGCCCTGTTTGTCTCCTACAGTGAAGACACTTTTTTCCCGAAAGCGTTCAATCGAATCGAAAAACTCTTTTTCCGAACTACTACTAATGAAAAGAACATGACAATCTTCGACATCATCCACGCTCTTGGCTTCAAAAATCACAAGTTTTCTGCCGCCGGCTGTTTTATTTTTAATGGCATCCAGCGATGGCCCGAAGGGAGAGTCTCCCAGAATGCAAATTTTAATCGGTGATGTTGCGTTTGCAAACGCTTTTTCGGGCCATTTCACAAATTTTGTAAAATTATAGAGAAATGCTGCCTTGACATGGTACTCGAGGGAAACTCTTGCGGTGGCTCGTCCAACGGGCTGGATCACCACAAAGAGAAATGCCACGAAAAGTAAGAAACCCTTTATTATTTCTAATATCCTGTTTCTATAAATTCGCATGATCGAACCTGGTAATATCCACCTAAATATCATTCCCATGTTTGTCGCAGCCACTGGTGTCAGTTAAAATGAGAGGCTGACTTTTAAATACACCCCTCGTTCAACTTCCGTCGGTATGGTTTGCAAAAATTGAGGCTCAAATTCAGGATGTGACTTGTCAAAAAGGTTTTGTCCAACAACAGCCACCTCAACAATTTTCGACGGTTTCCACGCCAACCTTGCATCCATGGTAATATAACTGCCTATATTCTGCCCGGTGAGGTTGTCCACGTACCGGCCCCATAAATCCAGTTCAAAATTCTTCTTTAAATCCATGGTTGAACGCAATGAAATTTGATTGTGGGGACTGCTTCCTTCCTCGCTTTTTTCCTGTCCAAGAGTTAAAATGCCGTCGGTATGAAGGTTAATTTGAAGGTAGGTATATGCAGCTTTGAGTTTCCACCATTCAAACGGCCGATAATCAGCAGCCAGTTCTATGCCAAAGGTTTCACCATCCATATTGTTATTATTTACATAGGGTAAAATGAGAACCGCAGGAGAGAACGACGGATCCACAAAGGGGACCCCGGCGGTTTGATCACGCAGGTTGTCGTAAATATTATAATAGGCCGCAACATCAATGGACAAGTTGTCCCTAAACCATGATCTCACGCCGAACTCGAAAGCGAGGAGATCTTCGGAGTCAAAATCGCGGTTTCCCAAAATTCTAACCACACCTGCTCCTGGAAAAACCGGGAGTAACGAACCGGCGGGTTTAACAGCGTTGTCGATTTTGAAGCCATCTTCTACGCGGTTCGGTGTCCTTACGGCCCTGGAAACAGAAGCCCAGACCGAATATCGATCTTTGGGCGACCACAAGATTCGCATATTCGGCTGGATTTCGAATCCGGTAAAGTCATTGTGTTCGAACTTGGAACCGATAATAAAGTGAAGGGTTTTATCCAGAAATGAAATTTCATCCTGGATGAACGCACTGATTAAATCGTACTCATCGTCATCGGGGGTCAGGGACAGTATATCTGTATTGGTAATATCATCCTGAATATAACGGTAACCCAGTCCCCAAATAATTTCCTGGCGTTCTCCCAGTGGAAACCGGTGCTGAATATCGATATCAAATGTGTCGACTTCCGTTCCCAAGAGACTAAACTCATATTCAAGTCGATCGTAATAAAACTGAGCGGATAAATCGGATGTATCGGATATATACTTGTCCCATCGCAGCAAAACATGTCCGCCGGAGTTTTTGATGTCGTCTTCGATGATCTGGCTGTATGGGGACGTAAACGTCACCGTATTTATTCTACCGCCGGAATCACCATCGAAAATTTCCCCAAGTATCGTAAAAGAATCGTTCCAATCCAACCGGACTCCCGCCCGCAGGGCATCCCATTCATCTGAACCTCTACTTTCGTCGCGCTCGATGAAATTATCACGTTCGAAATATTTGCCATAAATCCGGAAGTATCCGTTGTCGTGCATCTTTCCGCCATATCGAACATTGCTAAAAATACGCTCTTCGCTCCCGGCACCTGCGCTAATCAGCGTACCTTGTGTTTCACTTGCTTTTTTCGTAATGATATTGATGACACCATTCACGGCATTGGCGCCCCACATGGCCGCTCCCGGTCCCCGGATGACCTCAATCCGGTCTATATCTTCAAGCACGGTGTCCTGAGTGCCCCAAAAAACACCGGAGTAAAGCGGCGTGTATATGGTTCGGCCGTCCATCAGCACCAGCAATTTGTTTGTAAACCTGGTGCCGAAACCCCGAGAACTAATAGCCCATTTATTTGCATCGATCCGTGCAACCTGAATACCAGGGACCATTCGCAAGGCATCGGGTATGCTGTTTACGCCGGATCTCCGAATGTCTTCCTGTGTAATGACAAATATTGCTGCAGCCGAGTCAGAGAATTTCTGGGCTTTTTTTGAGACAGAAACAACTTCGATATTCATCAGGTCTTCAATACTGAGTTCCGTCAAATCGGGCAAACTCTCTTCAGAGACGTAATCTGCACTTGCGCTTCGAATCACGAAGGGACTGCAAATAAAAAGAAAAACCATTAAGAGCATGATAAAGCCCCAATGAAATTTCTTCAAAAAATGAGATTGGATCGATTTCCCAAAATTAATCATTTTGAAGATTCCTTTGTCATTGTTCATAAAGACTGCCTGTATAAAATTCAATTCACCGCATAAAATTCATTTAAAAGTTCAATCTATATATATTTCGGAACTTTATGTAAAATATTTAGGGTTTTTTTACTATTGTCCGTAATGTAGTAAAGTTAGGGGGCGTTACTTACTGCGTATATTACTAAATGATCTATACAAAGAGTTGGTTATACACTTGAAAACCGTTTTTGGCCATATTTCCGGAACACTCAAGGGTAAATGGATTAGGGGTATAGAGGACGACTAATTTTTTCTCAATTGATGGTCTTCATGTCGCTCTATGGTAAGAATATTTTTGAAGGCGAGGGCGGGGATATGTGGTGGTGAGCACAGGAATTTTGAACGTGTTAAACCTGCACCATCTCCAACGTTTATGCACATAAGCCTGATTTCAGCTCACTGCTATTTATTTTGAAATCTGAAGTCGGTTTTATAATTGTGATATCGTTTTTCATCGCTGCCTGGAGGCGCCATAAATAATTCACAAAATTTGGCGAAAAAAATTGATAAAAAAATTTGTACAAAATAATTTTATCAAAACATCTTTGATAAATCCCACATTTTGGGTGTTGTAAACCCATTGTAGGTCAGTTGTCGACATTTTTGCCGGTAAGTTTTAACAGTTTTGGGCCTTTAGTTTTAACCCCCCTGTACAACTTAGAACTTATTGAGAAGTTACTACTGGTTTCGATAACCAACTGTTTTTAATTTTTACGTCCTATCCCGTAACCTATGCGAGTATCCCGGAGTCCGCACTACGGATGATCCGCTTTGTGCTTGGCGCTTAATGCCAGCAGCATTTCCTCTCTTTCGGCTCGCACCTGATCCTTAATCCTTTTGACGTGACCTCGGCCCAATCCCTTGACCTCACAGCCAAGTTCGAAATAGCGCTTGATTTTAGCATCATCCAATATACCGAAGCAGTCGATGACCGCCAGGGGAGAACCGGCGGTCTCCACGACCTTATCGGGGTCCAGATCTAAATAATGCTTGTGTCTGACTGCAAAAATAACCGCATCGGAACCGTGTAATGCCTGTGACAAATCTTGCTCGACATGCAGGTCGGCAAGTTTGTCCTGATTTCGGAAGAACCTTTTCAGGCTATGCGTCGGTGAGGGGTACTCGTCTTGCTTTTCAAATTCCCACCAGTGCTGCACATAGGGATCGTGCACCCTAAGTTCGGCTCCCATTTCAGTCAGTCTGCGAACGATCAACTCAGATCCGCTGTAACGAGTGTCTCCAACATCCTCGCGATAAGAGGCTCCAAGGAGCAGGATTTCGGCGGCCGCCAGCGGACGGCTCATATTTCGGAGCGCATCTCGGGTCAGTTGGGCAACGTGCAATGAACGGGTATCGTTGATGTTGATGGCGAGGGGGGTAACTTTAAAAATATCGTCTTCAAACCCGTGAATATGTCGGTATGCCCACATTCCCAACCCGCCGTCTTTGGGTAGGCAGTAGCCGCCAATACCGGGTCCCGGAAAAATAATGTTGCTGTGTGTGGGTCGAACTTTGATCGCTTCGAGAACTTTGATAAGGTCAACGCCATTTCGTTCGGCAAACAGGCTCCATTCGTCGAGGAACGCCAGAATCGTTGCACGGAAACTATTTTCCACGATTTTTGCCGTTTCCGACTCAATGGGCCGATTTAATACCGTAAGAGGATACTCATCCGTATTAATCACTTCTTCGAGAAACTTTTTCACCCGGCGAGTGGCCTCCTCGTTGGTTCCGCTGCAAACCCTCCAAAAATCGCGGATACTGGCAACATAATGCTTGCCGGGCATCACCCTTTCAAAACTATGGGCCAACAGAGGATCACTCTCAATACCCCGTTTGCGAAACACTTTCCTCATAATGGGATACGCCACCTGTTCGGTGGTGCCCGGGGCCACGGTTGTTTCAATAAGCACAAGCGCATCAGGGGTAATATGCTCGGCGATGATCTCCAAGGATATCTCCAACGCGGCCATGTCCGCCTGTCCATTCTTCACATCACCCAAAGACTCCTTCAGGTAATCACACTGAACGTCTACCACCACCACATCCGCTAGCTTCAGGGCATCGTAAGTAAACGTAGCCGTAAGAGTCTTTTTCTCTTTTACGCAGCGGCGGATCATTGGCAACACTTCCGGGTCTTCTGCCTGTACAGGGGGCAATCCCCGGTTCAGCAAAGGAATCTTCCAGTAGCTGCGAGTACTCGGCCGCTGCATTCCAATGACAAACTTGACGGGGTTGCCATTTTCATCTTCCGAATCTGCTACCACTGCAGCCATTACAGCACCGACAAATCCTACACCCATGACCACCACAATTTTACGACCCTTGTCTCGTTGATTATGTACGATATTCTTTAGCCGTTCGAATTCCCTTGCATACTCCTCCGGATCGGGTAACTGGAACTTTTCGCCATCAGGACTTATGGAATACTGTTTCACCGAATTGAACCTCCTTATTGCTTTTTGTTTTGGGGATTCATTGAATAGATATCTGACCGCAATTGACGTGTCAAATCTTCAATTATTGAAATTTTAAAAATTATTTCCTGAATTTTGCACGAGTCGGAGGTTTTCATGTACATGGCATTTATGTTCTCAAATAAAAGCCCAACTCCGATTTAAACGATTTCGGTCCGCTGAATTTTGCGCCGACCATTTGATCTTTCACCCATACCACCTGAACGAGTGTGTTGATTTCTGATCTCATCTGGTTATCTAACTCAAATTTTATTTCCAATGTATCATCTATCGAAATTTGATGTAATCCTAAATTTACAAACCGAATGCCATTCATTGAAAGGTCTTCAACGATGATTTCGCCCTTTTTCTCTTTTCTGTTAATACGGTATTCGCCGGCGAGTCTGACTTTCTTGCGGTAGTTTTTTCGAAATTCGATGCTGAACCCAAAAACCTCGCCACATCGGCATTTTCCCTTCAGGCTCTTTTGAGCATTCTTGAAATTCGTCATATCTATCTCTTTGGTAAAGCCGCATTTGGGACAGATTATCGATGCTTGATTGGCATCGTTAACATAAACCGTTTTCATGGATTTAATTGATCCTTTTTCATGGGGTTATTGAATCGAAGAAGCTTACCGACCCTTCATTATCATTACAGCACGTTAGCACTTTTTGTGCCAAAAAATTTGAAAATAATTTTATATCAATAACAATAAACAGTTATGCTCCTTAATTGGGGTTCCAAAAAAAATTCTGACATCATTCTTTTATCAGAAATTTAACGATGTGTCAGAAAATTGACGGGATATAATTGAGTCAGGAGGAAAAAATAAAACTTAACGAATTCGTGTCCATCCATAAATGGTAGGTTTTGGTTTCCGGCCAGGCCCGAGCGAGTTTTCAACCTCCCCGAAAACATCACGGGATCTCCGACAAGCATAGCGCGCTATGTCAAGGATTGAAAACGAGCGAGAACGCTGCCGGGGGCCGAAAGATGCCGTTTATGGATGGACGCTAAAACGCTCCCAGCTGGCAGTGGGTTATCTTGACCCCCATGGCCTCGCAGGCACCGCTGATTTTCATTTTGTGGATTTTAAATCGCGAGGCGATCTTCCATGCGCTCTTGCAAGAAAGTTTCTCCTGATCCAACGCGTCTGAAATGGCATTCTTTAAGTCCTCAGCTACGGGATCTTGAGACTTCACAATCTTTTTTTTTGGCGGATACCCAAACAATCCCAGTTGGCATTTTACCAGCTTATAATCCATCAGGTCGGCGGTCATACCCACTGCATCTGCTGACACTTGCAATGCCTCTGCTATTTCAAAAGCAACCGCGCAAGGGATTTCATTTTTATGAGTCCTTTTTAAAATTTCATTTTTAATTAAACTGTTCGGCGTTGCATCCGGCCCGTGTTTTTCCGCAAATCTTTTGCCATGTTGCCGTTCCATTTCATTTCTCCTTTTATTATTAATGCCTTGGAAATTTTACAAAAGAATTGAGTTGCCCATGAATATATAGGACAAAGCCCCTGTATCTTTATACACCCATATTTTTTATAAGCCAAATGCAAAATCTGTATTTTTCTTGAACTAAAAAGATCTGTCTGCTACTTATATATCCTGCTAAAGTTTTATGAACGCATCGGTCGATGAACACATAAAACGTATTTTGCGAGCAAATTATACGGGTTACGACACTATATATATTGACAATACATATTAATAACAAACGGTTATGCCTTTTTTAATAAGACGAAAAAATACATGCCCAATTAAGGTGGGCAATGTAACGGTGGGCGGCAATGCCCCTATTGCAGTCCAGTCCATGACAAATACATTTACTCAAGATGTTCCGGCCACGGTTTCACAAATTCATCGCCTGGAAACGGCCGGATGTGAAATTGTAAGGGTAGCCGTGCCCGACCAAGAGGCTGCCGAGGCCATATCTTCAATAAAGAAAAAAGTCTCTATTCCGATAATCGCTGACATCCATTTTGACTACCGCCTGGCCCTTGCCGCCATAAAGTCAGGTGCTGACGGGCTGAGGCTAAATCCCGGTAATATCGGTGGTCATAAAAAAATTAAAGCGGTTGTTGACTGTGCAAAGACGTTTAATATCCCCATCAGAATCGGAGTTAATGCGGGCTCCCTTGAAAAAGACATCCTGAAGAAATATAATGGGGTAAGTGCAGAAGGCATGGTTGAAAGTGCCATGCGGCACATTGATTTAATAAAGTCATTGGATTTTCACAATATAAAAATCTCCATGAAGGCCTCTGATGTACATCGTACCGTAGAGGCGTACAGGCTCATTTCCTCAAAAACTGATTTGCCGCTTCATGTGGGTGTAACAGAGGCGGGAGGGCTTTATTCAGGAATCGCCAAGTCATCCCTTGGTATTGGAATGCTTCTTGCGGAGGGTATCGGAGATACGATTCGTGTGTCTTTAACACGGGACCCTGTTGAAGAGGTTCGGGTGGGATATGAAATTCTGAAAGCACTTGATATCCGACGGTATGGGCCCGACATTATATCATGCCCGACCTGCGGACGCTGTAAAATCGATCTCTTTAATATTGTGGAACGTATTGAAAAAGCTTTATTGTTAAACCCCGTGCCGATTAAAGTTGCCATCATGGGCTGCATTGTCAACGGGCCGGGAGAAGCCAAAGAGGCGGATATCGGTATTGCCGGCGGTGATGGCACAGGGATTCTTTTCAAGAAGGGAAAGGTCATTAAAAAATTTCCTGAAGAGAAACTTGTCGAGGTTTTACTGGCTGAGGTTGAAAAATTTGATAATTATAGGAATTCAGAATGGGCAAACAAAACAAAACTGCGATAATACCGACCCGTGCTGAAGATTATCCGGAATGGTACCAGCAGGTGGTCAAAGCGTCTCAAATGGCAGACCAATCCCCAGTGAGAGGATGTATGGTGATTAAACCCTGGGGATACGCGCTTTGGGAAAATATAAGGCGCATACTTGATGATATGTTCAAAGAGACAGGGGTTAAAAATGCGTATTTCCCTCTTTTTATACCGCTTTCTTTTCTTGAAAAAGAAGCTGAACATGTGGAAGGCTTTGCAAAGGAGTGTGCAATTGTTACACATCACCGACTTGAAAAAGGGGTTAACGGCGGTCTCGAGCCTTCAGGAATGCTCAATGAGCCCTTAATAGTACGGCCGACGTCTGAAACCATCATTGGAGATTCATTTTCCAAGTGGGTTTCAAGTTATCGCGATCTTCCGCTCCTCATCAACCAATGGGCAAATGTTGTCAGATGGGAAATGAGAACCCGTGTATTTTTAAGAACCACTGAATTTCTTTGGCAGGAAGGGCACACCGTCCATGCCACAGCAGAAGAAGCCATTGAACGGACCCAACTGATGCTCGATGTATATTTCCGTCTTGCCGAAGAATACCTGGCCATGCCGGTAATCAGAGGGAGAAAGACTGCCTCAGAAAGATTTCCCGGAGCAGTAGACACCTTGTGCATCGAAGCAATGATGCAGGACAGAAAAGGCCTCCAGGCCGGCACCTCACACTTTTTGGGGCAGAATTTTGCCAAAGCTTCTGAAATAACGTTCCAGTCTTCCATGGAGAAAGAGGAATATGCCTGGACCACTTCATGGGGAGCCTCCACTCGCCTTATTGGCGGACTTATAATGACCCATGGTGATGATGATGGTATCATTCTTCCGCCCAGGGTTGCATCATCACATGTGGTTCTGATGCCCATAATCCGAAAATATGAGGACAGGATGACCGTTATGACCTATGTTGATAATCTAGCAAAAGAATTGAAAGATAAATTTTATCACCACCGCCGTCTAGAAGTGGAAATTGACGATCGCGAAATCGGGGGCGCCAGAGGATGGGAATGGATAAAAAAAGGTATTCCGGTGCGGGCTGAAATCGGTCCCAGAGACATTGCCGACAACTCGGTATATGTTGGAAGGAGAGATAAGGGGCACAGAGAAAAAACATCGATTAAAAGGGAATATTTTGTTGAGGAAATAACACATATCTTGGATGACATACAGCAGACTCTTTTCGATCGTGCCCTGTTGTTTAGAAAAACTCATTCCATAACCCTAGACGATAAAAAAAATTTTTACGAATTTTTCACCCCGGAAAATCCCGAACAGCCTGAGATTCATGGTGGATTTGCATTATCACACTGGTGCGGGGAAGATCATTGTGAATCGAAAATAAAGGAAGATCTAAGTGTGACCATTAGATGCATTCCCCTGTCCGGCCCGTCAGAAAAAGGTAATTGTATATTTTGTGGCGGACCGAGCAGCGGGCGGGTTATATTTGCAAAGGCATATTAATCTTGACGGTCTCGTAAAAAGTCCAACTTCTGCGTTGTGCTGCATTTCGTAATCATTCAACGTACGATAAGCACGCCTCATAATTACAAAATTTGCACGCCTTGAATTTGAACTTTTTACGAAACCGTCTAAATCGGACTTTTTACGAAAACATTAATCTTCGATGATCCGTATCAATGACATAATTGATAAAATTACCGAATATTATCCGGATGCGGATCTGGACATCTTAGACCGTGCCTATATTTACTCGGCTAGGGTCCACGATGGTCAGGTACGTCTGTCCGGAGAGCCCTATCTTTCTCACCCCTTGGAAGTCGCCGGCATTCTGGCTGACATGAAACTCGATGTTATCAGCGTTGCATCCGGCCTGTTGCACGATGTGGTCGAAGATACCCATGCCACCCCGGAAGAAATAAATGCGATGTTCGGAGAGGAAATTACACATATTGTCTCCGGGGTAACCAAATTGAGTGCGCTTCCCTTTAGTAGCAGCTCTCAGGCACGCCAGGCCGAAAGTATCAGAAAGATGATTCTTGCCATGGCGGACGATATCCGGGTCATACTGATCAAGCTTGCGGACCGGCTTCACAATATGAGAACACTTGAGTTTCACTCGGAGAAAAAAAGGAGAAAAATAGCGCGGGAAACCATTGATATCTATGCTCCTATTGCAGCCCGTCTGGGTATTTACTGGATAAAAAAGGAACTGGAAGACACCTCGTTTAGGTATCTTCAACCTGAAGAATATTCTAAAATAGAAAGCGTTAAAAGCTTCATTCAGAAAAAAATGGATGAGCACAATTTGAAATGCGAAGTTCTGGGAAGATATAAGAATTTTTACAGCATCTATAAAAAAATGGTTTCCCAGAACCTTGAATTTGAAGAAGTGTACGATATTATTGCATTCAGGATAATCCTCGATACAATACCTCAGTGCTATGAAGTTCTTGGTTCAATACATTCCCTCTGGAAACCGGTTGCCAAAAAGTTCAAAGACTATATCGGTGTTCCCAAAGCCAATATGTACCAATCCTTACACACTACAGTTATTGGGCCTTTTGGTGAACGAATAGAGATACAGATACGAACCCGAGAAATGGATAAGGTCGCCAAATCCGGCATTGCCGCTCACTGGAGCTACAAGGAAGGTTGCCGTTTAAACGAAAAGATGACCAAAACATTTTCCTGGATTCAAGATCTTGTGGAACACCAGGAAGATTTCAGAGATCCGGATGAATTTCTGGAAAATGTTCGAATCGATCTCTTTCCGGATGAAGTTTACGTTTATACTCCCAGAGGAGAAATAAAATCCTTAACCAGAGGCGCCACGCCGGTCGATTTCGCTTTTTTAATTCATACAGAAGTCGGAAATCAATGCGCCGGCGCCAAGGTAAACGGCCGTATTGTTCCCCTTCAATATGAATTAAAAACTGGAGACACTGTTGAAATTTTTACATCAAAGAAGGGCCATCCGAGCAAGGACTGGTTGAATTTTGTCAAGACGGTCAAGGCCCGTTCCAGAATAAGACAGTGGATCAAAATCCAGGAAAAAGAACGGAGCATTTCCCTTGGCCGGGAGATGTGCGAAAAGGCTTTTCGCAAATACCGTCTTAATTTTAATGCCCTTTTAAAATCGGAAGAGATTGATAAGGTTGTTGAACTTTTTGGCTTCAAACATATCGATGATCTGATTGCAAATGTCGGTTATGGTAAAATTACCCCTTTACAGATCGTACGAAAAATTACCCCTAAACCCGAGCAAGAAAAAGAGCACGAATCGCTCTTTAACAAAATCGTAGGCCGTGTACGGAAGAAAAAGCCGAGGGAAGGTGTGGTTGTAAAGGGCGTTGATGATATCCTGATAAAGTTCGGAAAATGCTGCCAGCCGGTTCCCGGAGATCCGATTACAGGGTATATCACCAGGGGCTATGGAGTGACCGTTCACCGGACCAACTGTGTCAACGCTCTGAAAATGAGCCCCGAACGACAAATCGACGTAGAGTGGAACATCGATATTGCAGATACCTATCCCGTAAAAATTATAATTCGATCTTACGACAGAGTGGGACTACTGGCTGACATCACTTCCAATATCAGCAAAAACGGTTCAAATATACTCAGCGCACATACGGAAACCCGGGAAAGTAAAATCGTTGACATCTATTTTACCCTGGCCGTTAAAAATACCGAACATCTTAAAAAAGTTCTATCGGACATCCGGAAGATAAAACACATACAAGAAGTAAAGAGAATAAACGCGTAGCTCCTTAATTAGTTTCCATCCAGAAATGGCCCTTTTCCGCAATCTCTGCGTCAATCTGCGGAATCACTTGTGCGGCGTACTACGTGTACGCCTCCGCGGTGTTCCTTGATTTCCTTGACCTTGCTAAAAATTGCTCATTTCTGCATTGGAAACTTAATTTGTTTCCAATATAGACCTATGGCGCTTTAACGATATGGCCTGATTTTATACAGTTGGTGCAGACCATTATCCTTTTGACCCTGCCGTTATAGACTGCCCGTACCTTCTGAAGGTTTGGATTAAATCGACGTTTTGTCACATTGTGGGCGTGGCTTATATTATTTCCAACAAGCGGTTTTTTTCCGCAGATTTCACATATTTTGGCCATTATCATTTCTCCTTTTATCTTTCTGAACCGGTTTAAGTACAACGAAATAATAAGGATGTAAAGTATTTTTCCTAAGGTCTGATGGAGTTTAATTTATTTTCTGTTGAGAGACCTTTTTCTCTTCCTGTTCTTTCAACAGTGCCTCACAGGTGGCGATATGCTGCAAAGCCTTTTGGTGGACGCCCACATCAGAGTATTTGGTGAGGATTGTCTTGAAACGATGCAAAGCGGCTTTGTAATGTTTGCTTTTTAAATAAAAAAGTCCAACATAAAGTTCGTGCCCGGTAAGGCTTTTCAAACATTTTTTGATATGTTCTTCGGCTTTGATCGCATATGAATCTCCCGGAAACTGTTTCTTAAGACGGTTAAACGTATTAAGTGCCTTCTTCGCCGTGGTTTGATCTCTGTCGACAGTATCGATCTGCTTGAAATAACAGAGCCCGATTTTATATATAACGTAGGGTATGGCCTCATTACGGGGATGAAGACTTTCAAACTCTTCATATGCTGCAACCGCTTCTTCATACTCTTTTATATTATAATTGGCATCGGCTATTTTCAATTCCGCAAAAGGCACAAATTTACTGAAAGGATACCAGTCTTTGAGTTTCTCAAAGGATGCTATGGATTCGTTATATCTTTCACGGTTGAATTGATCCATTCCATCCCTTGCAAGTTCCTGTGCCGTTTTTTCTTCTTCTGGCTGGAACCATGCGCAGCCCGAAACGAAAAACAACGAAATGAGGCCAAACACTATGATACGTTTCATTTTTTTAGGTTTTCAACATAATTTTCTGCAGAAATAGCTGCAATGGCACTGTCGCCAACCGCAGTTACCACTTGGCGCAACGGGGTATTTCTGACATCACCTGCGGCAAATACACCGGGTACTGATGTCTCCATATTTAAATCTGCAATAATAAAACCGTATTCATCCAGTTTTACACTATCCGCCAAGAATTGAGTGTTGGGAATTGTACCGACCCATATAAAGCATCCATCGACGGAAAGTTTTTTTTTGTCATCTGTTTTGACATTTTGCACGGTAATATTTTCAACATTGGTTAAACCGCCGATATCGGTCAAAACAGAATCCCATATCATCTCTATTTTTTCATTTGCAAACGCACGTTTCTGAAGAATTGCCGCAGCACGAAGTTTGTCTCTTCGATGAATGAGGTATAATTTTTTTACAAATTTGGTGAGAAACAAACTTTCCTGTACGGCGGTATCACCACCGCCCACAGCAGCAACCACACGGTCTTTGAAAAACGGACCATCACAGGTGGCACATGAAGAGATGCCTTTTCCATAAAAAATATCTTCTCCGGGAACCCCCAGCTTTTTTGGTGAGGCACCGGTTGCTATAATTATGGTATGGCTTGTAATGGTTTTGTCGTTTAAAGTAATTTTCTTAACCGGCTCGGAAAAATCTACGGAAAGGACCTCATTATTTTCTATATTCAGATCAAATCGTTTGACCTGCTCGGTCATCTTCTGAACCAGATCGGGACCGCTGATTCCTTCCGGAAATCCGGGATAATTTTCAATCCAATCGGAAATCATGACCTGCCCGCCGGGCACAATCTTTTCGATCAGAATTACATTTAAACCGCCCCGTGCCGCATAAAGACCGGCGGTGAGCCCAGCAGGGCCACCGCCGATAATGACAAGCTCGTAATCAACGCTTTTCATTGAATATTTTCCTGTTAAACCTTAGTTATAATTTCTTCGAGTTTTGATTTAGGAACGATGCCGACAATCTTATCGAGCACTTTTCCCTCTTTAAAGAAAATAAGGGTGGGTATAGATTTTATCCCGTACTTTGTCGGTGTAACCGGGTTTTCATCAACATTACATCTCGTAAATTTGAATTTGTCACCATAAGCCTCGGCAAGCTCTTCAACAAGCGGTTCTATTGCCCTGCACGGACCGCACCAGGGGGCCCAAAAATCTACCAGTACCGGTTTTTCAGACTGCAACACTTCGTCATCAAAGCTGCTGTCAGCTATTTCCATAATACCCTTCGCCATAAGATTATTTCCTTTCATAAATTTTTCTGAATAAAACTAAAAATAAATCAAAATATACTGCGGTGAATATGCATTGTCAACCTTCAAGAATTTATATGGCTCTATGGGCAAATATATATAAAAAGCATAACATCTCAAAAAGTTCTGATGTACTAAATGATAATATTGACACGGCTTCATAATTTATGGAAAGGTTCGTTTCTGCTTTACTAACCCTATAAATTCATTTAAAAAATCAAACCAAATTTGAATATTATAAATCGTCGTGATAAACAAAGAAAAAATGGAGAATATGAGGTATGGAAATTATAGGCGACAATTACGCTAAAATTGTACAGAATAATCTTAAAAGACTTTATGAAAATATCCTGGAAGATCTGACACGGGTTTTGCCCTCAAAACGGGATGGAGATTCCTTTTTATTTGATGCTTTTGGTGAGAAATGTGAGCTTCGACCCGATGGAATCTTTCTGGGCAACGTCCAACAGACCGGCGTAATTGGGATTCTGATTTCCCTGTATGCACTCCATGCCGGTCCAGAGCCAAGCGTGCTGGAGCCGTTAAAAGCCTTTAAGGATTTTCCAAACAGTATGCCCTATGCCGGGGCTTTTGTCACCCATACGCAACAGATTTTGCTACCATACGTTGAAAAAATCCAAAAAGCAAAAGGCTCAATTATGGCAAATCTCATCGGATGTAACGCTCCGGCAAGCGTTAAAGGCGATTTTTCATTTATTGTCTATCCGTTGCCCAAAATAGCCCTTTGCTATATTTTCTATGAAGCCGATGACGATTTTTCGGCTTCGGTTACCTGCCTTTATTCAAATAATGCTCTATCGTTCTTGCCCATAGACGCTCTGGCGGATGTGGGAGAATATACATCACGGAAGATAATCGGCCTTATCCATGAGTCTGTTGATCATTAAACAAGGTTACCCATTTCGTCCAGGGTAAACGTATTTGTTTTCGGTGCAGCGGAGCGACGGCGTGTTTCTCTTGGAAACCGACTGACTGTTTGAAGGGCTTTAGCACGCGTTAGTCCGAGCCGAATGAAATTATGACTTAACAAATCAATGGGATAATTTAGCGACGAATTGTTCTTAATAACTCTGGCGCGGCTCGGGCTTACGGGTGCTTAAGCACAAGATTCAGTCGGTTGGAAAGAGATATACGCCGTCGTGGAGCCTTCTCCCTGTATTGGGATTCAAATGCGTCTGCCCTACCATTTCATCCCAAGAATGTTTTGGTTAATACAAATTTATAATATAATTTTTAGTTTATCTTCAGCAATAGAAAGATCCGAGATAATTTCAAGTGATTTGATATGAAATTTTCTTTTCAGGTTTTCCACGTTCTTATTTTTTAACCCCCTCATTTTTGAAATGCTTCGGGGATGAACTTTAATGGTAATTTTGTCACAAGAGCCCCTCTCAGCTTCCAGGAGTGATGTGGCCATATCAAGAAATATTTTAGAATGGACCATATGTCCGAAAGCCGGATGGTAGGGCCCTGCTAAAATTGTCGTTTCTTTTGAAAGATCCTCTGAGGCCTGAAGCCCCATACGAATGACCGGTATTTTCTTGCTTTTGAAAAAAAGGTAAAGATTTTTGACAAGGGATACGCATCGCGAAAGAGACCAGGGTGTATATTCTCCTTTTTTATACCAAACGGCAAGGCGGCTGCTTGCAAGTACAACCGTAGG
The DNA here is from genome assembly GCA_019308685.1 of Deltaproteobacteria bacterium. Taxonomy (GTDB): domain Bacteria; phylum Desulfobacterota; class Desulfobacteria; order Desulfobacterales; family UBA11574; genus S5133MH16. Next base: position 7,333 of record JAFDHQ010000020.1, on the reverse strand, counting down.
ATAAATCCTTATAAAATCAGGAGAAAGTGATATAATTTTTTGTGCGGTAATAAGGGATTTGGTTTCGTCATCACCCGGAAGTGCAACCATCATCTGCATGCCGACTTCATAGCTCCGCTCCTTTAGCAGAGCCGCCGCTTTTTCCGTATCCAAGGCGGTGTGTCCCCGTTGAGCCATAGCCAGCACCTGATTATCCATTGATTGAACACCGATTTCAATGGTTGAAACCGGGTAACCCTTAATAATATCCAGCTGTTCAACGCCTATAGTATCCGGCCGGGTGGAAAACCGAACACTGTCAACTCTTTTGTTTTTTACAAATTTTGTAGTTTCATCAAGAAGAACCCTGATGTAATCCTTTTTTAGGCCCAGAAAATTCCCGCCGTAGAAAGCCACCTGAACAGACCGTCTATCTTTCTCTTTATATTGAAGAAAGTTGTTTATTAGAAAACGAAGTGTTACCGGAGAAATAGTGTCAGGCGTTACACCGGTGATGGATGTCTGGTTGCAGAAAGCGCATTGATGCGGACACCCGACATTGGGTAAAAAAATCGGAATGACGAAAGGAGTGTTTTTCTTATTAAGCAACGCAATCTTTTTCCAAATAATGACAACCGATGAATTCGTAATAAGTCAAATTCATAAGGTTATAAGATCTAAACGACTCGACCGCTTAACCCGGTCCGGATTTTAAAATATCAAGGCCTTTTCTGGCAGCATCCTGTTCAGCGGCCTTCTTGCTCTTTCCGATTCCTTCTGCCTGGACCTCACCAATTTTCAACTGAACCCGAAAAGTTTTGTCGTGATCCGGCCCGCTTTCATGAACGACTTTGTAAATCGGTACGGATCTGTATTCCATCTGAACAAGTTCCTGAATTTGGCTTTTGAAATCGTGATTGGCAGTCGGTGTAGTTACGGAATTTATCAAAAACGAAAAATGGCCTTCAATGATCCTAAAAACAACATCAAAACCCCCATCCATGTAAACCGCCGCAATGACAGCCTCAAATGTGTTTGCCAGTATGGATTGCTTATTCCAGCCTTCTGATTGGTTTTCCCCTTTGCCCAGTTGTATATAGGAACCCAGATTTATTCCGCGGGCAATGGATGCAAGTTGAGATTCATTAACCAAATTGGCCCTCATTCTGGATAGATCGCCCTCTTTTAACTCGGGGTATCTTTGCATGAGGATGTGCCCTACGACTAGATTTAAAACAGCATCCCCAAGAAATTCAAGCCGCTCATTGTCCTGAAGGTCTGTGTCGAGTTGTTCATTTACAAATGAACTGTGTCTTAAGGACTCAGAAAGAAGGTCTTTATTCTTAAATTTATAATTAAGTTTGAGGGTTAATTCAGACAGATCTGTTTGTATCATTTAATTCCCGTATTGCAACTTTCGTGTTTTTTATGAACAATATTTTGGGATTTTACCATATTTTCATATAATTCATAGGGAACGGAAAAATTTCCTCTACCTGACCCCATTATAATTTCGGGCTTGATAGAACCGTGGAAATCAGTACCTCCTGTAATTAATAATCCATGCCGGTTGGCTATCTCAGTATATCGAACGATAAGATCGGGCGTATGGTCAGGATAATAGGCTTCTATTCCTTTAAGGCCCATTTCCTTTAAACGAGCAATCAGCGTTTCAAGAACATCATCATTTTTGATATCGAGAAGAACGGGATGGGCCAGAACAGGAATTCCCCCGGCATTGAGTATGACTTCAATTGCTCTGTCACAGTCAATACGATATTTATCAACATATGCCGGTTGACCTTTTGCCAGATATTTGTCAAATGCCTTGGAAACCGATTGAACAAAGCCTTTTTTTACCATTTGCTTTGCAATATGAGGTCTTCCAAGCTGACATTCTCCGGCATCTTTCCGTATTTCATTCAACGTAATTTCGTAGCCCATGCGATTCAGCCGTTCAATAATTCTTGGGTTTCTATTCTTTCTCGCCTCCTGAAGTTTAACAAGTGTTTGATTTAATACAGAATCATCAACATTGATGGCATAACCCAAAATATGAAAGCTTCCCGGAAAGGAAAAAGGCGGCGGTGGAACCGCGCTGATTTCAACACCGGTTAAGAAATTAATGGAAGGCGGTATCCCAATGGCAAGGGCTTCTTTTGTTCCATCAATGGTATCGTGATCTGTAATGGATATGGCCCCGAGATTGATGCTTTGAGCCAGATTGAGGATCTCTAATGGTGATAATGTCCCATCAGAAGCTGTTGAATGAATATGAAGGTCTATTTTCACATTCTTATTATAATCCGAGGGCTTTTTCAAAAGCCTCTTCTTTGGTTTTACAACCAATACATAACGTTGTAACCGGTCTGGCTTTAAGGCGACTCGTTGAAATATCTTCACCGCACTTTTCACATATTCCGAAAGTGCCGTCTTCGATACGATCTAGGGCTTTTTTAATCTTTTTAATAAGTTTGTTTTCTCTATCCCTTATACGAAGCATAAAATTCCGGTCTGCTTCAAGAGAAGCTCGGTCCGCTGGATCCGGAAAATTCTCTTTCGGGGTGGTCATGCCTGAGACAGTATTGTCTGCATGGCTCAAAAGTTCTTCTAAACGGTCGGTTAGAAATTCTTTAAAATATTCAATATCATCCTTTTCCATGGCAAAACCTTTGAAATAATAAATAGCTCAAATTTTTTTAAAAAGAGATAGTCTACCTTAACAAAAAGTCTATGTAAAGAATAAAATTTATTTTTTGTAATTTTTAAAAAGTCTCTTTTCTTAGCTTTTACCCCTCATCATCTGTGACAGCGTGTAAAAAGATATATGTAACAATATACCTTATACTATCACGGAAAAATCAAGTGGTTTGTTTCAAGAATCGCTCCATCTGCTTCATGCTGTTTACCGTATATATTTTACAAGGATAATCCTTAGGCAAAATCTTTTTAATTAAACCGGTAAGAACCTTTCCCGGGCCCACTTCAACAAAGATCTCCACGTTTTCTGCCATAAGCCTGCGGACCGAGTCATACCATTTGACAGGGCTGCAAAGCTGCCGGACCATGATCGATTTAATATCATCGGTGTTTATAGCATAGTCACCCGTTACATTAAAAAGCATGGGCCTGTCCGGTGTGCTAAAATGTACTGATTCCATAAACTCACCAAACTTTTCCTGGGCGCCTTTTATCAATTCGCTGTGCCATGCCCCGCTAACTTTCAACGGGATGGCTTTGGCGCCCCGGGAGGCTGCCAGGGCAGAAACCTTCTTAACCATATCCGGCGCTCCGGTTATTACAATTTGCTGTTTGGTGTTGTGATTTGCCACGGCAACAATTCCCTCTTTTTGTACTTCGGCAACCAGTTCTTCGACGGTATTAATAGGCAGCCCGATAATTGCATGCATGGATCCTGTATACTGGGTTGCTTCACGGTGCATCAGTTCACCTCTTTTAAAAACGAGTCTGATGGTATCTTCTTTTGAAACGACGTTTGAAGCATGCATTGCGCTGTATTCGCCCAGACTATGGCCGGCGGATATATCAGGCCTGACACCTTCTTTTTCAATTGCAAAAAGGCAGGCCAGATTTACAGCGGTCACTGAAGGCTGAAGATTCACCGTTTGGGTAAGCTCGTCAAAAGGACCTTTGAAACACAGTCTGGATATATTGATTCGGGTTATCTCTTCCGCCATGTCAAAAATTTCCCTGACACCGTCGTATTCCTGATAAAAATCAAGACCCATACCCACAGATTGTGATCCCTGACCGGGAAAAAGGAATGCTGTTTTTTTCAACGTTGTCCTCCATTTACTCATCAAGTTTAAAAAGTTTTCGGGTAATGTCGAGGTAGCCGGATTTGTTTTGATGATATCCATTGCTTTTTAATAACTGCATGGGATCATGCAGGATTTTATTTATCATGGCGTTCGTCATTCGGGCAATGGCTTGGCGATCTTCTTCTGACAGATGTTTTAAAGAATGCAATGTTTTTTTTATTTCCGTTTTGGCAATACCGTCCATTTTGTTCCTTAATGCAACAATGGTGGGTATCACATTCAAATTATCGTACCACTGCCTGAAACCGATGACCGCTTCGTCTACAATTCTTTCCCCTTTAATCGCCTCCTTTTTGCGATTTTCAATACTTTCGTCGATAACTCCTTTCAGGTCATCGATGTCATAAACATATGAATTGGTCAGGCGGTTTATTTCCGGATCAATATCCCGGGGGACCGCGATATCAATAAAAAAAATGGGGCGATTCCGGCGGCGGCGTATGATCGCCCTTACCTGTTCGCGGGTAACAACGTAATCGGTTGAACCGGTAGAACTGATAACAATATCAACATGCTGTAAGCTGTCTGCAATCTCTTCAAACCGGATCGCTTCTCCCTTGAACCTTTTGGCAAGTTTAACACCGTTTTCAAACGTTCGGTTCGCAACCAAAATATCCCCGGCTTTATTTCGAATCAGATGTTCAACCGCCAGTTCAGCCATTTCTCCGGCTCCGATAAGGAGTACATTTTTTCCTTCAAAGGCGCCGAATATTTTGCGCCCCAGCTCAATAGCCGCGTAACTGACGGATACCGCATGATCTCCGATTCCGGTTTCACTGCGAACCCGTTTTGCCACGAAAAAGGTTCGATGAAACAACTTGTTCAGAATAACACCGGATGTTTTCTTTAACGTAGCCATTTTATAAGCTTCTTTTATCTGACCCAGTATCTGTGGTTCTCCAACAACCATGGAATCAAGACTTGATGCAACTCTGAACATATGCCGGACCGCATCATCTCCCTTATGGATATAAAGGGATTTTTCAAATTCGGAAGCAGGTAGCTTTTTAAATTCCGATAGAAACATTTTAGCAGTCCGAACCGCATTGGCCTTGTCCTCGGTGGCCATGAGAATTTCTACACGGTTGCAGGTTGAAACAAGAACTGCTTCACGGATCACCGGTGATTCTTGAAACGCTCTCAGCACGGTAGATGTCTCGTCCGGCGAGAATGCCAGGCACTCCCTCAACCCCACCGGTGCTGTTTTATGATTCAATCCCAATAAGACGATTTCTAACATATTTCTTTATAATATATTATCGTTATCCCCATATTTACAATCTTGTGAATTCTCCGTGATGGCCTTGCAATAGAAAGTTAACACCGAAAAAAGTAAATAAAATGACTGCAAAACCGATAATTGCCATAATTGCCGCCCTCCGCCCCCGCCATCCTACCGTGAGGCGCTGATGGAGCAAGGCGGCATACAACAGCCAGGTAATACCTGACCAGACCTCTTTGGGGTCCCAGCTCCAGAACCTTCCCCAGACCGACTTGGCATAGATGAAACCGGTTATAAGTCCCAAAGTAAGCATTGTGAACCCTGCAACAATACATGCATATCCGGTTGTATCGAGAAGATCCAAAGACGGAAGACGTTTGAAAAAAAATCCATGATTTTTGGACTTTATCGTGTGTTCCTGCACAAGATATAAAAACCCCACTCCGCAGGCCAGAGCAAATGATGCCTCGCCCATAAAGATGGTAATGACATGAGCAACAAGCCATATATTATTTAAGACACTGTCAGCCTGATGCGGTGCGCTCGGTAACCGGGATGCTATGACCATTACCAGAGTCACTAATGGAGCGGCAAATATCCCCAGAATCTTAAGATGAAATCGGTAGTGAAAGATCAGGAAAACACCGGCAATGGTCCAGCCTGCCATGGAGAGGGTTTGGTGAAGATTATTTATGGGAAAATGTCCGGATTGAACAAACCCATAACCGATCGATACCGTATGACATAAAAAGGCGACAAAAATCAAATAAACCCCTATTTTTTGGAGATAATTTTTCTGAAGGAAAAGATAGGCAACATATCCTGCCGTGCTCAACATGTAGAAGAAAATGGTTATAACTATCAAAATTTCCACGGATGGCACCTATATATTTTTCAAAATCGGGTTGGATATCTGATGGTTTGTCATTAATTCGTCGAATATATATCCTTCACCAAGAATCTCAAAAAGCAAGGAATTAATCGCCACGATATCACGGCCTTTTATCATTTTAACAAGGTCTCGTTGTATCAACTTCTCAAAAAGAGGCTTATGAGCCTCGGGTTCGTGATCTTGATTTAAAAGTTTGTTACGGATTCCACCCATAAGTCGGAGAAATTCAGCATATTCGGTTCCAAATTCCTTTTCCAGATTTTTTCGCATCATTTTTGCAAAAGCAGGACTTTTCCCGGAAGTCGAGATGGCGATAATCAAATCTCCCCGGTTTACAATGGCCGGGAGAATAAAATTACAAACTTCGGGGCGATCTGCGATATTGCACAGCATACCCACCTGTTCCGCTTGGGTATGAATCTGCAGGTTCAATTCCGGGTTGTCTGTTGCACCGATGACAAGAAACATTTTGTCGAGATCAGAAATTTGAAAGGGTCGTTTTTTCAAAACGATGGAGCCGCTGTCGGCAAGCTTAAGCAACTGCCGGGTCACTTCATTACTGACAACGGTTACTTTTGCGCCACAGTCGAGCAACGTCATTACCTTGCGTGTGCCCACTGATCCTCCACCCACAACTAAGCATTTTCGATTTCGTATATCAAGATTGACCGGATAATATCTCATAGCGTCTCAAAATAAACATCATAACATTTGCCAGCCCGGCACAAAGCTTGCTATATTCCAGTAAGCCCTTGGTGTCTTGTTGGCGAAAATAAAAAAATTTTACCACAAAAAGCACAAAATTCACAATTAATAAACTAAAATAACATCTTCATATCAAAATAGCCATTCTAAAAAAAATACAAGCTATATCCACGACTTTTATTGTAATTCCAATTCATTGTCCTGGTCCGGTCCCGGACCTAAAATGACAATTTGATCCGCACACCGTAGTTATACGCTTTTGACCATCATACCATCATTTTTACCCCGCCTGCCCCGTAGGTCCGGCAAATCGTACTGGGGTGAAACTTTTTTCTATTTCACTGGGGCCAGGGAAGCAGTATGAACCGGGAGCCATTAAAAACTCTATATTTTTTTCGCTTCCAGCGGGATAGCAATTCCCGTAAGCTTATGATGTCACCGGCGCATCCGGGTTACTCTTTTTCGCTCCTTTGGTAATGAGAATGGTATGGGTGCCTTCGGAAAGACAGTGTCCCCGAATTTCGGGATTAAGATCCTTGATGACTTTAAAATCCGTTCCGGAAGCCTTTGCGATCAGGCTGAGAGGAATTTCCTGGAAACAATCGATGGTGATCCGGTCGAATTCAAGAACCGGATAATAAGCATCATGGGTAAGATTAAATCCGAATTTAACCGGGTCCAAAAGAATCAGCT